>CAYMJH010000067.1:0-18342 GCA_964390385.1 uncultured Bacteroidales bacterium
GTCAATCCTTTGCCCTGGAAGATCTTTGAATCAGGGTTGTTTTTAAGGTAAAAGGCCAGCACATCTCTTCCCCCGCGAAAATGGCACTCTTCCAGGCTTTCCCTGCTAACCGGCAGGAATTTGCTTTTATCGCTTGTTGTTCCCGAAGATTTGGCAAACCATTTGATTTCCCCCGGCCAGAGCAGGTCGCTCTCTCCCTGCCTCAGCCGGTCGACATAAGGCTTGACATCCTCATAGGTCTGGAGAGGAACATTCCGCTGAAACTCTTCAATGGTGGAAAAGGATGTTATGTCATGGGTCGTCCCCCATTCGGTAGCAGCGCCCTTTGCAATAAGCCTCATGAAAGTATCCTGCTGAACCTCAGTGGGATAGTTTTTGAACAGGTCAATCTGATACCCTCTTTTTACGTTAAACCAATTGATGAGCGACGTGAGTAACGGCATTGGATTTGCTTTAATGGCAAACAAAAATAGAAAAATGCTTTCAATTGCCGCTAAGGAAAGAATCAAGTTTTCAATCCCGAATCTGCACGGGGGGATTTCAGGATGGTCAGTATGGCACCTGACAGCACCACGAGGGCTCCGGCCATGCTCAGCAGGGAAAAATGCTCATGGGTGATCCAGGAGGCATTGAATCGACTTACCAGTGCCATAATGCCAAAAGTCAGGAGGGGATTCAGGATCAGGATAACGCTGACCTGGCTGGCCTCGATATATTGTATGGCAAGTGACAGGGTTCCATAGGCAAAAAGTGTATTCAGGCCCAGGAATACCATGATCAGCCAGTCGGTGAACGACAGGTTGCCGAAGCCGGAGAAGCTGACAAAAGGCAGGTACAGCAGGGCAGGAATTCCGAATATCACCAGGTTCAGTTGCATGGGCGGGTAATGCCTTACCATAATTTTCAACAAAACGGAGTATAGCGCCCATGTAACGGCACCCAGCAGGATCCACCGGATGCCTGCCTGGTAGGTCTTCATGCCGCTTGTCAGGAAACTGACCTGTTCCCGGTAAAAAAGCAAAAGACATCCGAATACCTGCCGAAGTACCAGTTTTTCCTTAAAGAACAGCATGCCGGAAACCGCAAGCAAAACCGGACCGGTTTGTATAAACAGCTGGGCTATGCCGGGAGAGGTGAGATGAACGCCCTGGATGAATCCGATATAATTGATCCCGAGGAATACAGAGGCCAGTATCAGGATGAAAGGCGGTCTGCGCAATATTCGCAGGTAGGCGGGCTTTTTACGGTAGTAATACAATGCCATCCCTGTAAATGCCAGGGCAAACCTGAACCAGGTGATATCCACCGGTGAAACGTCCTGAAGGCTTACTTTCAGGGCAACGGCAAGCACACCCCACAGAAGCGCTGTTATGCCCGCATATAATAGTCCTTTGACCTGCCGCGATGAAATCCTGTTCATAGCGACGCTTACTGGTCCTTCAGGTAAGTATCCACCGCTTTTGCCAGCTTTCGCCCCTGGTCTATGGCCCTCACAACCAGGCTTGCACCGGTTACGGAATCGCCGGCGGCAAAAACTTTTTGCCTGCTGGTTTGAAATCCCTGTGCAACCTTGATGTTACCTCTTTTGTCGAGCTCCAATCCGAGTTCCCTGACGATGCCCTCGTGAATGCAATGCACAAAGCCCATGGCCAGCAACACCAGTTCGGCATCCAACACAAGTCCGGTATCCGCTTTCTCTTTCATGGTGAAGCTGCCATCCGATTTGATCCAGTCGACGGCCGCAACCTCCGCTTTGGTTACCCTGCCTTTCTCTCCTGTGAACCGTTTGGTTGAAAGGCTCCATTTGCGTTCGCATCCTTCCTCGTGCGAGCTCGAATACCGCAGGATGTTGGCCCAGAAAGGCCATGGATTATCCGGGTGACGCCTTTCAGGGGGCTTGGGAAGTATCTCGATCTGGGTGATACTCTTAGCCCCCTGCCGTATGGATGTTCCCACGCAGTCAGAGCCGGTGTCCCCGCCTCCGATGACCAGCACATGTTTACCGGCTGCCGTTATACGGTCTTCTTCACGGACAGGAATGCCATGGTTCACCCTGTTCTGTTGCGCAAGAAACTCCATGGCGAAATGGATGCCGCCGAGTTCCCGGCCTTCGATTTGCAGATCGCGCGGTTTCATGGCTCCAATGGTCAGGCATGCCGCATCGAAAGATTCCAGCAGGTCTTTTCCTGTGATGTCGGTTCCGATGAGGGTGTTGGTTTTAAAAATCAGGCCTTCCCGTTGCAAAATCTCAAGGCGACGGTCAATGATCTTTTTATTGAGCTTGAAATCGGGTATGCCGAACCTGAGCAAACCGCCCAAAGCATCATCCTTCTCAAAAACGGTAACGGTGTGTCCCCATTGGTTCAGCAAGTCAGCGCAGGCCAGTCCTGAAGGCCCCGAGCCTACCACGGCTACTTTCCTGCCAGTTCTTTGCTGCGGAGGCCTGGGAATTATGGTTCCCTGTTCGAATCCTTTCTCGGCAACCGCTGCCTCATTTTCACGGATCGTAACAGGCTCTTCGTTAATGTTCAGGGTACAGGCGTTTTCGCAGGGAGCAGGGCAGATACGACCCGTGAACTCAGGAAAATTATTGGTTTCATGCAAAATGTCGACGGCCTCTTTCCAGTTGCCGCGATAAATGGCATCCTGCCATTCAGGCATATTATTCATAATGGGGCATCCCCACTGGCAAAACGGGACACCGCAGTCCATGCAACGAGATGCCTGATCTTTCCGGTCCTGCTCGTTGAGCGTCTGTTCCACCTCACCAAAGTCATCGATACGTTCATTAACGGGGCGGTATCCGGCCGCCTTTCTGGGTATCTGCATAAATCCTTTCGGGTTTCCCATAGCTGTACTTTTTAATTCGGGGTTATCCGGTGATGTTAATAATGAAAATGCGGTTCGTCTTCGGTCTGCTTGATTTTTTCAAGCAGCTGGTAGATTTTTTGTTCTTCCAGCACCTTCTTGTACTCCAGGGGGATCACCTTAACGAACCGGGGGAGGTACTCGTTCCAGCTGACCAGTATTCTTTCCGCCATCTCACTGCGTGAATAAAGGTAATGGTTGCTGATCATATGCTGCAATTCCAGGATGTCATCCTTGTCGCCCACAGGGCTTAGTTCTACCATGCCCTTGTTGCAGAAATAATCAAAATTGCCAAGGGTATCCAGCACATAGGCGATGCCACCGCTCATGCCGGCCGCGAAATTCCTTCCGGTCTTTCCCAGCACGACCACCCTGCCTCCGGTCATATATTCGCAGCCGTGATCCCCGACACCTTCTACCACCGCAACGGCGCCGCTGTTTCTTACACAGAAGCGCCCGCCCGCGGCACCCCTGATATACGCTTCTCCGTCCGTAGCCCCGTACAGGATAGTATTGCCGACGATGATGTTCTCTTCCGGCCTGAAGGTTGAGCCTTTGGGCGGCACCACGATGATCCTGCCCCCCGATAATCCTTTTCCGAGATAGTCGTTGGTGTCCCCTTCCATTTCAAACTGGATCCCCCTGGCCAGGAATGCTCCGAAAGACTGACCTGCCGAACCTTTGAACTTGCATATGAGGGTGGCGTCGGGCAGTCCGTTTTCACCGTGAAGGCGGCTTATCCGGCCCGACAGCATCGCACCGACGGCCCTGTCGGTGTTGGTGATGTCCATGGATATCCACACTTTTTCAAGGTTTATAATGGCGTTGTCAGCCATCTTTATAAGCCTGTGGTCGATCACCTCATCGATCTTATGTTTTTGAGAGCTGGTGCAGCGAACAGCATTATGTTCCGCTTCCCCCGGGCGGAAAAGAATCCTGGAAAGGTCGATCTTGCCGGCCTTCCAATGCAATATGTCGTTACGGGGCTCAAGCAAATCAGTCCGTCCAACGATCTCATCAAAGCTTCTGAAACCCATTTCAGCCAGCAGTTCCCTGACCTCTTCAGCCAAAAACCTGAAATAATTAATCAGGTAAGCTGATTTCCCCAGGAAACGCTTACGCAGCTCAGGGTTCTGCGTGGCAACTCCGACAGGGCATGTGTTGAGATGGCATTTGCGCATCATAACGCAACCCAGCACGATCAGCGCCGCAGTTGCAAATCCGAATTCCTCGGCCCCCAACAGTCCAGCATACACCACGTCGCGACCGGTCTTCAATTGCCCGTCGGTCTGCAATTTAACGCGATCACGCAGGTTGTTCATCACGAGGGTTTGCTGAACCTCCGCAATGCCGAGTTCCATCGGCAGGCCGGCATGCTTTATCGAGCTAACCGGACTTGCGCCTGTCCCTCCTTCGCATCCGCTGATGGTGATACTGTCGGCGTGTGCTTTGGCTACCCCGGCCGCAATGGTACCAACGCCCTTTTCCGACACCAGTTTCACGCTGATCCTGGCCTCGGGATTCGTGCATTTCAGATCAAAGATTAGCTGGGCCAGGTCTTCAATGGAATAGATATCGTGATGGGGCGGAGGGGAAATCAGGGTTATTCCCGGTGTGGAATGCCTCAGCCTGGCAATGATCTTGTCAATCTTGTGTCCCGGCAGCTGCCCTCCTTCTCCCGGCTTGGCTCCCTGGGCCACTTTAATCTGAATTTCATCCGCATGGGTCAGGTAGTGGGAGGTAACGCCAAACCGTCCGGATGCTACCTGTTTGATGGCACTTCGTGCAAAAGTGCCATCCTGTCTGGGTTTAAACCGCTCCGGGTCTTCCCCTCCCTCGCCGGTGTTGCTTCTTCCCCCGATGGCATTCATGGCGATGGCCATGGCCTCATGGGCTTCCTTGCTGATGGAACCGTAGGACATGGCGCCGGTGACGAACCGTTTCATAATGGATTCAGCAGGTTCAACCTGGTCCAGGGGAACCGGATTCCCTTTCCTGAAATTCACACAGCCCCTGAGAAAATGGGGACGGCGGTTTTCAGCGTCCACCCGGGCGCTGAATTCCCTGTATTTTACTGCATCGTTGGTACGGGTTGCCCATTGCAGCAGTCCTATGGTATCGGGATTCCAGGCATGATATTCTCCGTCCTTCCGGTAATGGTAAGTACCTTCATTGTGCAGGCCGGAGTTCTGCCGGCTGTCGTTTTGAAAGGCAGGCTGATGCATTAGCATGGCCTCCCTGGCAATTTCTTCCAGTCCGATTCCTTCGATCCGCGAATCCGTTCCGGTGAAATACCTGTTCACGACCCCGGATGAAATTCCGATGGCCTCGAAAACCTGTGAACCATGATAACTTCGCAGGGTGGAGATGCCCATTTTCGACATTACCTTCAGCAAGCCCTTGTCAATTGCCTTGATATAATTTTCCCGCGCCCTGACATAGTCAAGCGGAAGGCTTCCGTTTTCGCAAAGTCTTTCCAACACGGAAAAGGCGCCATACGGATTGACAACACTGGCTCCGTAGGCAAATAACAGGGCAAAATGATTCACTTCCCTGGGTTCAGCGGATTCCAGCACCAATCCAATCTGCATCCTCTTTTTGGCCGCAATCAGGTGGTGATGGACAGCGGATACCGCCAGGATGGAGGGGATGGGGACCTTGCTCTCACTGACTTCCCGGTCAGACAGGATAATAAAATTACGTCCGTCGTCTACCGCTTTCTCCGCCCTGCGGCAGATTTCAACCAGGGCTTCTTCCAGGGCATTTCCCGGGTGCCGGGCGGAGGCCGGGAACAGGATCGGGATAACCTCGTGTGAAAACTGGTCCTGGTCAAGGTTCTTGATTTTTCCCAGGTCGGTGTTTGTGACGATGGGGCTGCGGAACTTTATCAGTTTGCAATGGGCAGGGGACTCGATCAGCAGGTTCCGGGAAACGGACCCTATATAGTTGGTCAGCGACATGACCAGTCCTTCGCGGATAGGATCGATGGGAGGATTGGTCACCTGGGCGAAATGCTGTTTGAAATAACTGAAGAGGCGCTGTGGTTTGTCCGACATAACGGCCAGCGGCGTATCATTGCCCATGGAACTGACCGGTTCCTGCCCGTCAGTCGCCATAGGTTTCATGATATTTTCAATGTCTTCCTTGGTATACCCGAATGCCTTGAGCACCTGGTGGTATCGATCGCCCAGGCTGGTAGGAATCCTTTCCTTTACCGCGATGTCGTTCAGCTCAATCCGGTTTTCCTTCAGCCAGTTGCCATAAGGATTCCTGCCGGTCAGCTGTTGCTTTAACTCATCGTCGGGAACGATGATACCGAATTTTGTATCCACCAGGAGGATTTTTCCCGGCATGAGACGGCCCTTTTCACGGATTCTTTCGGGAGGGAAGACCTGAACGCCTACCTCTGAACCCATAACAATGAGATCATCCTTGGTAATGATATAGCGTGAAGGACGCAGGCCATTCCGGTCAAGGGTTCCCCCGATATAGCGCCCGTCGCTGAATACGATAGAGGCCGGTCCGTCCCATGGCTCCATGATGGTAGAATGGTATTCATAGAAGGCCTTAAGGCTGTCGGGGATGGGGTTCTTGTCATTCCATGACTCAGGGATCAGCATGCTGAGGGCATGCGGCAACGATTTTCCGGTAAGCACGAGGAATTCGAGTGCATTGTCAAGCGAGGCAGAATCACTCTTGCCTGGCTCAATGACCGGGAATAATTTCTGCAGATCATCACCGAATAATCCCGTTTTCATGAGGGATTCGCGCGCATTCATCCACATGCGGTTGCTGCTGATGGTATTGATTTCACCGTTGTGGGAAAGAAAGCGGAAAGGCTGAGCCAGGTCCCAGGTCGGGAAGGTGTTGGTGCTGAACCTCGAATGGATCATGGCAATGGCGCTCTCCGACCTGGGATTTTGAAGATCGGTAAAGTATTGCGCCAGTTGAAGCGAGGTGAACAATCCCTTGTAAATCAGAACCTTGGTAGAAAGGCTGGGCAGGTAAAAGGCTTCTTTTTCCTCCAGATCAGTATTCCGGACGGCATTTTCAGCCGATTTCCTGGCCATATACAGCTTTCTCTCCAGGTCTTCCTGTTCAAAACACCCGGTGACATAAATCTGGCGGATATAGGGCTCAGATTTTTTTGATATCTCCCCGAGCACGGAATTGTTGACCGGAACATCCTGAAAATCTATCACATCAAGACCTTCTTCCCGCAGGATCCCGGTCAGAATCTTTTCACATTGCTCCCTTTCGTCAACCCTATTCGGCAGGAATACAAGGCCGGTCCCGTATTTGCCTTCCTCCGGCACCCTGATGCCCTTGGAAAGGATCAGTTTATGGGGGATCTGCATCAATATGCCGGCCCCGTCTCCGGTAACATTGTCAGCACTTTCCGCACCGCGGTGGGACATATTTTCAAGCACTTCGATTCCCCTTTGGATGATCTCGTGCGATTTAATGCCCCTGATGTGGGCAACGAAACCGATACCGCAACTGTCCTTTTCTTCCGACGGGTCATATAATCCCTGTGCCCTTGGCAACCGTTTGCTTTTCATATCCTATTTTTTTTTGAAAACGAAATCAAAAAAGCCATTCCCGGGAAGTTGAGAATGGCTCTTGCCTTGTTTGGAAATAATACCATTCTCAACGGTGTTGAATCACAATAATATTAATATTTATATTATGCTTTTTCATTTTATACTATCAAATCTATGGGGCAAATATAAACATAATTGCTGATATTTTTAATCAATACCCTATTTTTTATAGGGTCAATAAGACAAAATTATCTTTTCTCGATACTCTCATAATCCACCCTGCCAAAAACGTTGCGGTAAGCCGGGCGAATGATCCTCCTGGAAGAAAAGGTGACCTCCTCAAGCCGGTGGGCGCACCAACCCGCCATCCTGGCAATGGCAAAGATCGGTGTGAACAGTTCCTTGGGAATGTCGATGCATTTGTAAACAAAGCCGGAGTAAAAATCAACATTGGCGCTGACCACCTTGGCATTTTCTCCCTTGAAGCGCGAAAACGCCTCAGGAGCGAGTTTTTCGACGCTTTCGTAGAGATTGTATTCGTCGATTTTCCCCTTCGATTCGGCCAGCTCTTTCGCTTTTTGCTTCAGCAGGATTGCGCGGGGATCGGACAGCGTGTAAATGGCATGCCCGATGCCGTATATTTTGCCTGAACCGTCTCCGGCATGTCCGCGCAGGATCTTGATCAGGTATTCCAGGATCTCATCCTGGCTATTCCAGTCTTTTACGTTCTTCTTGATGTCCCTCATCATCTCTTCCACCTGGAGATTGGCACCACCATGCAGGAAGCCTTTCAGGGATCCCAGGCCGGCTGCAACGGCTGAATAGGTATCGGTTCCCGCCGAGCTGATGACGCGGGTGGCAAAGGTTGAATTGTTACCTCCCCCGTGTTCCGCATGCAATACCAGTGAAAGATCAAGGATGTCGGCTTCCAGTTTCGAATACCCCTCCCCCCTGAGCATGTACAGGAAATTTTCCGCCGTGCTGAGAGCCGGATCCGGATGTCTGAAAACCAGTGATTTACGCTGATAAGTATGCCTGAAGCTGAAATAGATATAAGAGGCAATGATCGGGAATTTGGAGATCAGGTTCAGAGATTGTTTCAGCAGGTTGATATGCGAGTAATTTTCAGCATCATCGTCGAAAGTGTACATGACCAGTACTGACCGTGCCAGCATGTTCATTATATTCTTGCCCCGGAAAGAAAGAATTAGGTTGACAAAACTGTTGGGAAGGTCCCGGTGTCCGATCATGTAAGATGAAAACATATCCATGTTTTCCTTGGTCGGCAGGCTGCCGGTAAGCAACAGGTAAACGGTTTCATCAAATCCGTGCCGGTTGTCTTTCTGAAAACCATTCACCAGGTCGGTTATTTCAATTCCCCGGTAAAAAAGGCGACCATCACAGGGGATGATTTTATCCCCGTCCTTTTCATATCCCACTACATCGCCGATGTTGGTGAGGCCGACAAGAACCCCGGTGCCGTCGGGATTGCGAAGCCCGCGCTTCACATTGTACTTTTCAAATAGCCCCTTATCAATTTCAGAAGCCTTGATGGTTAATTCCTCCAGTTTTTGCAGGATATCGTTCATAATAGTTTGTTTTAGATATAAACAATTTAATGCGCCTTATGTTCTGATTTGTCCGTTTCCGAAGATGATATATTTCGGGGCCGTAAGATCTTTTAATCCCATGGGTCCCCGCACATGCAGTTTTTGATTGCTGATGCCCATTTCGGCCCCGAGGCCGAATTCGTTCCCGTCGCTGAAACGGGTGGATGCATTGATAAAACAGGCAGCAGAATCAACTTCGGTGATGAATTGCATGCCATGTCCGTAATGGTCGGTCACGATGGAATCTGAATGGTGCGAACTGAACCGGTTGATATGGTCAATGGCTTCCTCAATGGAGTCGACGGTTTTAACAGACAGGACCAGATCGAGATATTCCGTGCTCCAGTCTTCCTCCGTGGCATCCAGGATATCCGGCAGGATCTTTTTCGTCCTGGGACATCCTTTCAGTTTCACGCCAGCTTTTTCAAATTCCTTCCACATCAGGGGCAGGAAGGACGGTGCTATTTCGCGGTGCACCAGCAAGGTTTCCATGGCATTGCATACGCCGGGACGCTGGACTTTCGCATTGAAACAAATGCCTATGGCCATCTGGATGCCGGCAAACTCATCCACATAGGTATGGCAGATACCCTGGTCGTGCCGGATGACGGGAATGACGGAATTTTCTTCCACAAAACGGATCAGCTGCAAACCTCCCCTGGGAATAATGATATCAATAAATGCTTTCATTTTCACCATTTCCAGCACCGATTCACGTTCGGTATCTTCAACGATTTCGATGCACGCTTCGGGCAGCCCTGCCTTCTTTAGCCCCTGCCTGATAAGCCGGGTCAGGCAAAGGTTCGAATGAATGGCATCGGAACCGCCTTTCAGCAGGGCAGCATTGCCCGATTTCACCGTGAGCGAAGCCACTTCTATGCACACATTCGGACGTGATTCGAAGATGATGCCGATGACGCCGATGGGAACGCGCATCTGACCTACTTTCAAGCCGTTGGGCATGGTATTCATATTGAATATCTCCCCGACAGGATCTTTCAGGTTAACCACATCGTGCAGGATCTTTATCATGCCGTCAATGCGTTTGTCATTCAGGGTGAGCCTGTCGATAAAGGCTTCCGACAGCCCCTTTTTTATCCCTGCTTCAATATCCCTGCTGTTTTCCGTCTTGATGGTCTCACGGTTCTGATCCAGTTCTTCGGCCATGGCAAGAAGCGCTTTGTCCTTTTTGGCCGTACTGGCAACGGCCAATATCCGTGAAGCCTCCTTAACCCTTCTGCCTTTTTCCTGCAATTCCTTTTTCATGGTTGATTCATGCATGGTTAATAATACTTTGCCGGCCGGCCACAAAATGGGTACCCACTTTTTTGCCTTCCAGCACATCGAAAATAACGGATGGTTCCGATCCGCTGGTGATGATGCAATCCAATCCTGCCTCCAGACACATCTTGGCTGCCGCTATCTTGGTGACCATTCCGCCCGTGCTGAAGGAAGTGCCGGCGCCGGAAGCCAGTTGTTCGAGTTCCGGTGTAATCTCAAACACCGAATGGATGATCTCCGCGTTGCTTTCTGTTCTCGGGTCAGCCGAATACAATCCGTCGATATCCGAAAGCATGATCAGCAGATCGGCTTCAATGAGGGTGGCAACGATGGCCGACAAGGTATCGTTGTCACCGAATTCGATCTCATAGGTGGCGATGGTATCATTTTCATTGATGATGGGAATGATATGCATATCCAGCAGGCGGTCAAGGGTTCTTCGGGCGTGCTGGTTCCGCCGGGGTATGGTCACCACATCCTTGGTCAGCAATACCTGGGCCACCAGCTGGTCATGTTCCTCAAAAAACTTCTGGTACATCCTCATGAGTTCAGCCTGGCCGATCGCTGCCAGTGCCTGTTTCCGGTTGAGTTCCCTGGGCTTCTGTGTCATCCCTATCCTGGCAGCTCCGACACCAATGGCACCGGAAGTGACCAGCACAACCTGCATGCCTTTTTTGCGAAGGTGGCTCAACACCTCGGCCAGCTTTTCTATCTGATGGAAGTTGATTCTTCCGTTGGGATAGGAAAGCGACGACGTGCCTATTTTAACGACGATCCGTTTCTTGTTTTTCAATATTTTTCTGTATTCCATTTCGCCAAATGCATTATCGGGAACCTATTTCTTCCATGGAGGCAGGAAATGCAATATTGCACGAATCCATCCTCGCAGGCATCCTGTGCCTGCATAAGGCATCTATTTCTACCTGCAGGCTGATTTCATTTTCAACCGCTATAACCGGCTTACCCTTGCCCTGCACAATGCGATACGTTCCGTTGATCTCCGACTTGATAACGATGAAGTCGGCCATGGCGATGTTGGCAACCTTCAGGGCCAGGGGATAATTGTCATCCAGCTCTATATCCGTGGTCGAAACCGGGTCATTCTCATTGATAATGGGGATAATATTCATCGACAGGAGCATGTCAAAGGTATTGCGCGTATTCTCAATCCGGGAAGGAAAATCTACAATATCGCTCGTCACCAGCACCTGGGCAACGATCTGACCGTATTCATCGAAAGAGCGCTGGTAGGAGCGGATAAGCTCTGCCTGGCCAACGGCCGCAAGGGCCTGCATGTCTGTTTTTGCATGGGGAATGGCCGGGAGCCTCAGCTTCTCCGAACCCAGCACAATGGCCCCGGAAGAAACCACCAGGATCTGCTTCCCGCTGTTATTCAGGTTGGACAGCACCATCGCAAGCTTGTCCATTTTCCTGCGGTTGATCTTGCCATCCCGGTTGATCAGCGTACTGATCTCAATCCGTACCACGATCCGGAATTTCCCTTTACTTTTTTCCATGGTTCAGCAAATTATGAATGGCCCGGTCTGCTTTCCCGAAATTAAAATCCTGCAGGATGCTTTCCATCCGTGAGGCTATCTTATCATTGCACAGATTCCCGATGCTTCCTGCATGGGTGTGGCTGACCTTCTTCTCCGGATGATAATCCCCCGTCTGGATGTCTTCAGCAACCTTCCGGTAGGCATCACGGAAAGGAATTCCCTTTCCGACCAGCTTGTTGACCTCTTCAACACTGAACAGGAAACGGTACTGTTCACCTTCGGTTACATCGCGGATGACTTCCAGCTTACCGGTCATCAGGCGGGCCATGGCTATACAGCTTTTGAGCTCGTCGAAGGCAGGCAGGAAAGATTCTTTTATGATCTGAAGATCACGAAAATATCCTGAAGGGAGATTATTGATGATGAAACCGATCTCGTTGGGAAGGCTCTGTATCTTATTGCACCTTGCTCTTATCAGTTCGAACACATCGGGATTCTTTTTATGGGGCATGATGCTCGAGCCTGTGGTATAGGCATCGGGCAGCCTGATAAAACCGAAATTCTGACTGGCAAAAAGACAGACATCACCGGCCAGTTTCGACAAGGTTGATGCAATGGAAGACAGGGCAAAAGCGACGGTTTTTTCAACCTTTCCCCTGCCCATCTGCGCATAAACGACATTGTAATTCATAGCGTCAAAGCCCAGCAATTCGGTTGTATACTGCCTGTCGATGGGAAACGAAGATCCGTAACCGGCAGCAGAACCGAGCGGATTCTGGTTAGCGATGCGATAGGCAGCCAGCAGCATCTGCATGTCATCCGCCAGGCTTTCGGCATAGGCCCCAAACCACAGGCCAAAGGAGGAGGGCATGGCAATCTGCAGATGCGTATAACCGGGCAGCAAAAGATCCTTGGTTTCCTCACTGCGTTGCTGCAATCCCTGAAAAAGTCCGTGTGCCAGTCCGGCTACCTGCCGAATCTCATCGCGGATATATAGTTTGATATCGAGCAGCACCTGGTCATTCCGCGACCGGGCTGTATGAATATGCTTTCCGGCCTCACCCAGCTTTCGGGTCAGCAACAGTTCCACCTGCGAATGAACATCTTCAACGCCTTCCTCGATTTCAAAACCCTCTTTGCCTACGGCATCATAGAGTGATGTCAAGGCATCGCGTATGGCCAGGAATTCTTCATCCGGCAATATCCCGGTCTTGTTCAGCATGGCGGCATGCGCCAGTGAACCCAGGATATCCCAGGGAGCCAGCAACCGGTCGAGGTCCCTGTCCTTTCCAACGGTGAATCTTTCCACCCATTGATCTGTTTGAATTCCTTTTTCCCAAAGCTTCATTACGGCACGTTGTTTTTCAGGGGAATAAAAAGCCTTTCCTTCCCTTGATGACATAAAAACCGGGTTCAACAATCAGAATGATTTGCCCTTTTTTTTCAGTATGGCATTATGAGCCATCAGCCTGATGGCATTGATCTTGATGAATCCTGAACTGTCTTTCTGGTCAAAGCCTCCTTCAATGTCCATGCTGGACAAATCCTTGTCATAGAGTGAACTGGGCGATTCCCTTCCCTCAATCATAACATTGCCCTTGTACAGGGTCAGGTATACGATGCCATCGATGAGTTCCTGGCTTTTGTCAATGGCAGCCCGCAGGAAATCCATTTCGGGACTGAACCAGAAACCGTTGTAAACCAGCTCAGAAAAGACCGGTGACAGCATGTTTCTCAGCCGCATGACTTCGCGGTCCATGGCAATGCCTTCTATATCCATATGGGCTTTCAGCAAAATGGTCCCGGCCGGGGTTTCATAAACTCCCCTTGATTTAATGCCGACGAACCGGTTTTCCACCATATCGAGCAATCCGATACCATTCTCGCCGCCTTTTTTGTTAAGATAGGTAAACAAGGGAAGGGGCTTTTCGACTGAAAAATTTTCTTCCGGGTTAACCACCCTTACCGGCAGCCCGTCCTTGAAATGAATCTCCAGGTGCGTTTCCCTGTCAGGCGCATCCTGCGGTGCCACGATCTTGGTGAACATTTCCTTTTCAGCCTTGTACTTCGGATCTTCCAGTATACCGGCCTCGTGGCTGATGTGCATGAGGTTGTCATCCTCGCTGTAAGGTTTGGAAACGGTAGCTTTAACCGGTATGTTATGTTCCCGTGCATAATTCAGCATGTCGGTCCTGCCCTTGAACTGATCCAGGAATTCCTGGGTCTTCCAGGGGGAAAACACTTTAATGCCGGGATTCAGGGCATAATAAGACAACTCGAACCGGACCTGGTCATTTCCTTTTCCGGTAGCCCCGTGTGAAACAATACCGGCATGTTCAAGCGATGCAATCCCGATCTGATGCCTGGCAATCAATGGCCTTGCCAGGGCAGTGCCCAGCAGATAACGGTTTTCATACACGGCATTGGCCTTGAGGGCCGGAAATATATAGTCGGTAACAAACTCCTCCCTCAGATTTTTAATGTATACTTTTGCAGCACCAACCTTTAATGCTTTCTTTTCGACTTCCGGAAAATCATCATCCTGCCCAACATCTGCCACATAGGCAATGACCTCATATCCTTTTTCGATTAGCCACTTCAGAATGACAGAGGTATCAAGTCCTCCGCTGTATGCCAGCACGATCTTCCCTTTGTTCATATTTTTTTGTCTTTTGTCTTGTGTATTAGATCTTGTGTCTTAGATCTTTTATCTTTTATCTATTTTATTCTTCAGTTCCGGAATGATCAGCACCAGGGTATTGATAATATCCTGCTCCGACACATTTTCATGGGGGATCAGCAATATGGTGTCATCGCCGGCCAGGGTTCCCAGGATCTCGAACGGATTGGCCTGGTCAATCAGCGATGCTATGCTTGGGGCATATCCCGGGAGCGTCCGAATCACGCCCAGCTTGTTGGCAAATTTTATGGAAACAAAACCCTGCGCTGCATAATTCTCAGCCAGTTCATGACCCGGAGCATTATGCTGGTCCGGCAATTCATAGATATATCCCTTTTCATTGTCAGCAATTTTATTCACTTTAAGGAATTTCAGGTCTCGCGACAGGGTCGCCTGGGTATAGGTCAGTCCTTTGTCTTCCAGCAGGCTCAGTAATTCTTCCTGGCTTGAGACTTTTCGGTTTGAAATGATATTCCTTATTGTCAGCAATCGTTCAGTTCTGTTTCCCATGTTGAATATTTATTCAAGTTTTATGCAAAAGTATACATAAATTTATAACTATGCAAGTACAATTTAAAAAAAATTGTACTTTTGCGCCAATTAATTTCCGGGTATTTTTCAAGAACGACTGATAGTTATGGATGATTCAATACGCAAGGTTATCCTGTTGGGTTCAGGAGCGCTGAAAATCGGCGAAGCGGGTGAATTTGATTATTCCGGTTCACAGGCTTTAAAAGCCCTTAAAGAAGAAGGCATCTATACAGTCCTGATCAATCCTAACATTGCTACCGTTCAGACTTCCGAGGGCATTGCCGACAGGATCTATTTTTTACCGGTCATCCCATATTTCATTGAAAAGGTCATTGAAAAGGAAAAGCCCGACGGCATCCTGTTGTCCTTTGGAGGTCAGACGGCATTGAACTGCGGCATTGAACTGTTTCGGAGCGGCGTTCTCGAAAAGCATCAGGTCAGGGTTCTCGGAACTCCTGTCAGGGCTATCATGGACACGGAAGACCGTGACCTGTTCGTTAAGAAGCTGAATGAAATTGATATTAAAACCATTCAAAGTATAGCGGTAACCAGTACGGCCGATGCCATCAAGGCAGTTGAAAATCTGGGCTATCCTGTCATCATCCGGGCTGCTTATACGCTGGGCGGCCAGGGCAGCGGTTTCTGCAACAACCAGGAGGAGCTGACCCGGATGGCGGACAAGGCCTTCTCCTATGCACCCCAGATCCTGGTCGAGAAATCGCTGAAGGGCTGGAAGGAAGTGGAGTATGAAGTGGTTCGCGACCGTTATGACAATTGCATAACCGTATGCAATATGGAGAATTTTGATCCTTTGGGGATCCATACCGGCGAAAGTATAGTCGTAGCACCGTCACAGACCCTGACAAATGCCGAATATCACAACCTGCGCCAGCTGGCGATCAAAATAATCCGCCACATCGGTATAATAGGGGAATGCAACATTCAATATGCCCTCGATCCCCATTCCGAAGATTACCGGGTTATTGAGGTGAACGCCCGTCTTTCAAGGTCAAGTGCGCTGGCATCCAAAGCCACCGGCTACCCCCTCGCCTTTGTGGCTGCAAAACTGGGTGTGGGCTATGGTCTCCATGAAATCAAAAACTCCATAACCAAAACCACTTCAGCGTTTTTCGAGCCTGCCCTTGACTATATCGTCTGCAAAATTCCGCGCTGGGACCTCAATAAATTCATCGGCGTTTCCAAGCAGATCGGAAGCAGCATGAAAAGCGTCGGAGAAGTGATGGCCATTGGCCGTACGTTTGAAGAAAGCATTCAGAAAGGTCTGCGCATGATAGGCCAGGGCATGCACGGATTCGTGGGCAACCGAGATCTTGCATTCACCAACCTTGATAAAGAGCTTGCCGAACCTACGGATATGCGGATATTTGTGATCGCTGAAGCTTTTGAAAAAGGGTATTCCATAGAAAAGATCCACGAACTCACCCGGATCGACGCCTGGTTTCTTTACAAATTAAAAAACATCCATGACCTTAAGAATCAGCTGGTTCAGCATAATGCACTTTCAGCAATCCCGCCGGATTTGCTGAGAAAAGCGAAGGTATTGGGTTTTTCAGACTTCCAGGTTGCCCGTTATGTTTTAAAGCAGGAAAGTGAATCGATGCAGGAAGGACTGCTTGCCGTAAGGGAAACCAGGAAAAAATACGGTATCCTGCCCGTTGTCAAGCAGATTGATACCCTGGCTGCCGAATATCCGGCCCAAACCAATTACTGCTATCTTACTTACAGTGGAACTGATCATGATATTAATTATTCATTTGATAATCCATCTGTTATAGTTTTAGGATCAGGAGCATACCGGATCGGCAGCAGCGTTGAATTCGACTGGTGCAGCGTGAATGCCTTGTATGCGATTAATAAGGCAGGATATCAGTCTGTTATGATCAATTATAATCCCGAAACCGTCAGTACCGATTATGACGTATGTGACCGCTTGTATTTTGATGAGCTCTCTTTTGAACGGGTCATGGACATCATCGAACTGGAAAAGTCTATGGGCGTCATCCTTTCCATGGGCGGCCAGATACCCAATAACCTGGCCATGAGGCTTCACCAGCAAAAGGTGTCCATCCTGGGCACTTCTCCCGTATCTATAGACAACGCCGAGGACCGGCACAAGTTTTCGATGCTGTGCGACCGGCTGAAGATCGATCAGCCCCGGTGGAAAGAGCTTACCAGTGTAAGGGAAATTCATGATTTTGTTGACGAGGTCGGTTTCCCCGTTCTCATCCGTCCCTCTTACGTTCTTTCAGGCGCAGCCATGAACGTTGTTTCCAACAAGGAAGAAATGGATCATTACCTCAACATTGCCGCGAGGGTGTCCAGGCAATATCCTGTTGTGGTCTCGGAATTCATTGAGCAGGCCAAGGAAATTGAAATCGACGCGGTGGCGAAGGAAGGCGAACTGGTTGCCTATGCCATCAGCGAACACGTGGAATTTGCCGGTGTACATTCGGGCGATGCCACCATTGTCTTTCCGGCGCAAAAGATCTATTTTGAGACCATGCGCAGGATCAAAAGGATATCGAGACAGATAGCGAAAGCCCTTGAAATCAGCGGTCCTTTCAATATTCAGTTCCTGGCCAAGGACAATGATATCAAGGTTATCGAATGCAATCTCCGCGCATCCCGTAGTTTCCCCTTTGTTTCCAAAGTGCTGAAAGTAAATTTCATAGAATTGGCAACGCAGGTATTACTGGGCAAGCCGGTGGAAAAACCCAATAAATCGGTTTTTGACCTTGAGTGTATCGGCATCAAGGCGCCCCAGTTTTCTTTTTCACGGCTGCAAAAGGCTGATCCCATCCTGGGCGTGGACATGGCATCCACAGGAGAAGTCGGATGCATCGGCGAAACTTTCTATGATGCCATGCTGAAATCAATGCTCTCGGTTGGCTATAACTATCCCAAAAAGAATATCCTGCTGTCCACCGGTCCGATGCGCTCCAAGGTGGAACTGGTCAACAGCTGCCGTATGCTGGCCGATAAAGGATATAATCTTTTCGCCACCCGAGGAACAGCGCAGTTCCTCGAGATGAACGGAATTGCTTCAACGGTGCTGCATTGGCCCGATGAGGATAAGAAGCCCAATACCCTCGACTATCTCAAGAGCAAGATGATCGACCTTGTGATCAATATTCCCAAGGACCTTTCCAAGTCAGAGTTAAGCAACGATTACACCATCCGCCGCAGTGCCATAGATTACAACATACCGCTCATCACCAACGCACGCCTGGCCAGTGCCTTTCTGCTGGCGATCTGCAAGCTGAACCTCGATGACATCACCATTAAAAGCTGGGACGAATACTGAAACA
>CAYMJH010000068.1:0-17759 GCA_964390385.1 uncultured Bacteroidales bacterium
TTACCAGGTCATTCAATACCCGGCTGTTTTCAATCTCAGCCAAACCAACAATATCGGGAGCCTGCCATTCACCCGCGGCAATAAGGACTTTGCTGATCTTTTCGAGCTTGGTTTTGTAACGGGGGTAAGTCCAGTGCATCAGACCGCCGGGCAGGAAATCCTCATCAGCAGTTAAGGAATCGTCAACCGTGTCAAAACAATTCTCGACATTGTAAAAGATCATCCTGATCCTTTTCCGGCCTTCGGCACCGGGCGGAGGACAACCCGGCAGTTCATCGCGGATGGTCCCTGACTGGATCCTGCAGGAATCCATGGAAATCATGAAAAAGAGGGAAAAAGATAAAACGACTGAACCGGGAAAGGATTTCAACGGTCAATCCTCCTTTCTTTCAAAAGCGCCCATGTCGGGCAATCCGTCGAAACCTAAGCGCGATGTCCCATCATAATCCATGTCGAGGTCGGGGTTATTCATTATAAATTCCACACTTCCGCTGTCTTTTGCCGGTGAAAGTGTATCAAGTCTGAAATTCAGCACAAAACGGTCGGTGTCATTGATGAATTGCGGATCCTTATTCAGTTTCACGGCATTGAAATGAACCGGATCGTTAAAATCAAGCGAATCCTTGTTGTGTTTTATCAGGCAATGGTCAAAATAATAAAAGAAGGCATTTTCCTTATTTTCCAGTATCAGCAATTCGTTTTCGAGGCTGCCATATATAATGCTGTTGGTAAAGTCAGCTTTCTCCAGATCCCTTTTCCTGCTCACATAAACATATTGTCCTTTTGACAGGTCAAGTTCAGGGCAATCAAAGTAGTTGGTGAGCACGAGGGAAGGATTGGAGCGGCTGCCTCCGAATTGTCCGCCGTAGGGTGAAATGCCGTAGTTGGCGAAGGTACAGTGGGAGAAGCTGTAATTTCCTCCTTTCAGCAGGGCAACCAGATATTCTCCTGCATTGGAAACAATGGTATTATAGCAGTTGATCTCGGCGCCAAAAGCATAGATGCCGACAAAAGAATGGTTTTCTATGATGCAATTGGCAAGTTCAAGCGTGGGTACCTGATCACCGGAACAATGCCCGATCTGTATCCCTGCTATGGCATTTCTTATGATCGCATAATGGATCCTGTTGCCGGTGCTGATCGGATCAATATAAATGGTGCCCCATTGCCCGGCATAAATACGATAATCTTCTTCCAGCCGGTCGCCCTGGAAAACGACAGGGGCTTCTTTCGTACCGTTGACTAATATTTTCCCCCAAACGATCAGGCTGGACCGGTCATGCAGAAAAACCTTCACCCCGGGATCGATGGAAAGCGTTTGTCCGGTATCCACGGCCATGGAGTTATAGACCAGGTAAGGCTTGTCAGCTGTCCACGTTGAGGTGCCGATGATCTTGCCCCTGATCAGGTGCACATCCTGTCCATAGGCAATCAGTTTAACATCCTGTGAAGTCCCGTTGGAGACAAAAATAACCGAGTCCTTAACGATCAGGGGATTGTTTGAACCAAACGGGTTTATTGTCACCTCGATAAAAACAAAAAGGCTGTCCTTGGGCGGGATTTCGACATTGGTGACTTCGCGCAAAGGCTCTCCGTCAAAATTTATGCGGTAAAAGGAGTTTTCTCCTCCGCCGAGGTAAACGGAGGAAATGAGGACAGGCTTGTTGTGCGGATTGTAAACCTTAAATCCCAACGTGGCGGAACCGATGGAAGTGAATACGGTGTCAAATGAAACAGTGTCGGCAGAAAAGACAAGTACATTGCCCGGTTCTGAAAAGTAAGCCTCCTCCCTGCATCTCCAGCAGGAAATCAAAAAAACAATACCGGTCAGTGTTATAATGAGTTTTTTCATCCTTGTTTCATTACGGAACCTGGTATGTAAACGAACGATCTTAAAAAATCGTGTGTAGATCCTCAACGGATCACCGGGGTGACAAAGGTAAAAAATAACAGAAATATGAAAGAGATGCATCAGCCGATATTTTCATTTTATATTTTTATTATATTTGATAATGACTAACGCCAAAATAAATTATATTTCATAATCCATTTCCGACAAAGCAGTACCACATGGAAATAATGCAGGCAAAAGAATCGGACTTTATTGAAATTCTGTATTTATTAAAGGTTTGCATCCTCGATATGAACCAAAAAGGCCTGAAGCACTGGAACAGCGTTTATCCGGGTCCGGAATTGATCAGCAGTGATCTTGAAAAATCAACCATATACGTGATTAAGGACAAGGGCATCTGCAAGGGAATGGTTACCCTGGACAGCATTGAACCGGAAGATTATAAGGAAATTCATTGGCCCACCCCTGCCAAGAGACCTTTGTTCCTGCATCGCCTGGCCGTGCATCCCAACTGGCAGGGCCAGGGCATAGCCCGGATGCTGTTGAATTACGCTGAAGAGTTCGCTGCAAAGAACGGGTATGATGCACTGCGTATTGATGTTAACAGTACCAGTGAAAACGCCCGGAGTTTATGCAAAAAGCTGGCATTCAATGAAGCCGGTAGTTTTTTCACCGCTTTTCAGCAGAAACCTTTTATCTGCTATGACAAAAAAGTGAGATAAAGCTCCCCGCAGCAAGCGGGCGGTGTATCTGTGTGATATTTTATTTTAGTCGCCTTAGGAGGCGGGGTATTTGCCCGTGCACCCGCTTTCAGCGGCATTGTTCGACTAGTAAATTTCATTTCGTAAACTCATGAAATTTAAGTCTTACGAATAAAACATTTCAACAGGGCAGATGATCACAGCCGGCCCGGTATTCCATATAATTTTGACAATAAGCATTTTGCGTTTTAAGAAAAAAAATCTTCGCTGTTTTTTTTTAACAATAGGCCCTTAATCCGGATTTTGTGATTAAATACTCATTAATCTTGTACTCTATAATAAAAACTGAACTGCTTTTTTGTTGAACTAACATGAAACATAACGGTAATCAGGCCGGAAAATCCCGCAAAAACGGCCATTCCCTTACCCCGAAATTCGGTCCCGTTGACAACCTCGAAAGCTACCTGCAACCTGATTGGTGGAGAAGGATCTTCAACTCCATGTACCTGAAAACGGATGCCGATGTGGTGGAAGATAAGCAGATCACCTGCAGGGAGATAGATCTCTTCACTGACTTTCTAAAACTGGAAAAAAATATGGTGATCCTCGATCTTGCCTGCGGGCAGGGTCGGCATACGCTCGAGCTGGCACGGCGTGGTTTCAAATTTGTAAACGGCCTTGACCGTTCACATTATCTGATCAGGAAAGCCAAAAATATTGCTGCAACAGAAGGTCTTGCAGCAAGCTTTAAGGAAGGTGATGCAAGAAAGCTCCCTTACCAGCCCGACACTTTCGACCTGGTGGTTATTCTGGGAAACAGTTTCGGATATTTTGAAAGCCTCGACGATGACATTAAGATCCTGAAGGAAGTCTTTCGTGTGTTAAAACCCAACGGGCGGTTCCTGATTGATGTAGCGGACGGGGACTACCTGCGGGCCAATTACAGCCCGAGGAGCTGGGAGTGGATCGACAGCAAGCATTTTGTATGCCGTGAACGTTCTCTTGCGTCTGACAACCAGCGGCTAATTTCACGCGAAGTCATTTCCAACATCAACAAAGGCGTAATTGTCGACCAGTTTTATGCCGAAAGGTTGTATTCCCAGGAATCGCTGACGGAAATACTGGCCAGGTGCAGATTTTCGGAGATTGCATTCTTGGGAAACTACACCACGGATTCTAAAAGGAACCAGGACCTGGGCATGATGGAGCGGCGGATCATTGCATCAGCTGTTGCCCGGAAAGAATGGACTCCGGTTAAGGTCAGGAAGACCGAACTGAAAACAGTGGCCGTTGTCCTTGGCGATCCGGGCAAACCCGATATCATCAAGCCATCGCATGTATTTGACAGCGACGACATGGACACGATCATGAACCTGAAGATAGCCCTGGGGGAACTGAAAGATTACAGGTTTATCTACCAGTCGAATCATGCCACCATGTTCAGCGACCTGCAGAAGCTGAGGGGTAAGGTTGATTTTGTGATGAACCTCTGTGATGAAGGATTCGACAATGATCCCCGGAAAGAACTGCATGTGCCGGCCATGCTTGAAGTCCTTAAAATGCCTTATACCGGTTCCAATCCCCAATGCCTTACCTATTGCTATGACAAGTCGCTGATCCGCGGCATTGCCAAGGAAATGGGGATCCCGGTGGCCGAGGGTCTGTTTATCAAGCCGGAAGACAATGTGTTTGAAATGAATATCGATTTCCCGGTCATCATCAAACCGAATTACGGAGACTCCAGTTTTGCCATAACCAGGGAAAGCGTTGCCAATAACCTGGAAGAACTCAACGATGCCATCATACGGATTCGTGAAAAGGTCGGGTATGAAAATCCCGTTTTGCTGGAAGAATTCCTTACCGGCAAAGACCTGACGGTGGGGATCATCGGGAATCCTCCTGATCCCTATACCTTCCTTCCTGTGGTGGAGGAGGATTACTCCGGATTGCCTCCTGAACTACCCCGGATATGCGGTTATGAAGCCAAGTGGATCGCTGATTCCCCCTATTTTAAATTGCTTAAATCGATACCGGCCAACCTTCCCGAGGAAACCGAGAAAGTGATCATGGAGCACTGCCTGAGACTTTTTGAGAGGCTTGATTGCAGGGATTATGTGCGGTTTGACTGGAGGCTTGATCAAAACGGTGTGCCAAAGCTGCTGGAGGTGAATCCAAATCCCGGCTGGTGCTGGGATGGTCATTTGGCTAAAATGGCATCGCTTAAGGGGATCGGTTACCCGGAAATGCTGCTCAGCATTCTGCAGACCGCAGAACAACGCATCAACAATGAGATCCAGGGTATAAAAGTAGAGGATAAGAAAATGGCTGCGGTTTGAAAAAACCGGGGCGACCACAAGGGTCGCCCTTACTTTTATTTATCGAACAATTTACTCCATTCGTGTTTCGGCCTTTTTTCCCATGCCCGGCTATGATAGGCATAACTGGCAATAAGCGGCAGCACGGTTGTTGCCTCTGCATATACCATCTGTTCATATTTTGTATCAACCTTGCCCCATGAAGACGCTTCCTGCAGCGTGGACGAAGAGCAGGCCCCGTCCCTGGCATCGGCAACCGTTATTTGCACGGCATACTTGTGCATCGGAACAGCCTTGCCTAATATTTCGGCGCATACAACCACATCCTGGGCAAAATTCTTGGGCACTCCGCCGCCGATCATGAATAATCCGGTTACGTTAGCCTCAATCTTGATCATGGTAAGTTCACGGAAATCCCTGACGGAGTCAATGGTGACATGCTTTCCGGGCCTTTCCCACTGGTGTTTGACCAGGCCGAATCCGGCGCTGCTGTCAGAAAATGCGGGACAAAAGATGGGAACATTATGCTCATAGGCTGCCTGAACCAGGGAATCCTTTTTCACGGAATGTTGCACCAGGTATTTGCCAAGCTCTTTGATAAATTCACGGGAACTGTAAGGACGGGGTTCAAGGGAATCCGCAACCAGCTTAACCGTTCCGTCACATACCTGAAGATCATCTTCGTCAATATAGGTGTCATAAATCCTGTCGATATAATACTCCCTCAGCTTTTTGTCAGGTACTTCCTGGCTGCCGCGATAATGTTTGAAGCCCAGCGCTTCAAAAAAATCCATATCAATGATGGATGCACCGGTGGCAACGATAACGTCAATCATCCGGTTTTTTACCATGTCAACGTATACCTGCATGCAACCTCCGGCACTCGTGCTTCCTGCCAGGGTAAGAATGGAGGTGCATTCCTTGTCGTTGATCATCTTCAACAGTATGTCAGCGGCATTGGCCGTATCCCGGGATGAAAACGACATTTTCCGCATGGCATTAATCACAGGTGTCGAATCAAACGCTTTGATATCAACATGTTCAATTGTTTCTTTCAGTAATTCCCTTTTTGCTGTCATCCCTTTAAAATTTCTGCAAACTTATAATTTAGCATGGATAATTCACAACAAGTGCGTAAAAATGTTTGGCTATGTTTACTGAACTTATTACATTTGCGCTTCAAAATGTAGTTCTTTTAATACCTCACCTAAAACAGATCCCATGGATAAATGCAAGTGTATTAAACAGTTTAATGACCCGATGGTGTCATTTTCTGAGAATTACTTTTATGATTATGATTACATCCCCACCGTTGCCGATTATCCGGCAACCTATCGTGTGTACAACGATATAAAATCCTTCCGGAGGTTCTCACTGATCGAGTTCAAACAATACTTTAAAAGATATTGATATCCCCGGGGGATTCCTGTCACTGTCTGAATCAAAAAAAATGCGCGGATGAACCATCCGTGCATTTAAGTTTCATAACCTGCCATGATGCCGTAAATCAGCTGCATCATAACAAGCCCGGGCTGCCGTGATTTACTTCTTGGCGGCTTTTTTAGCAGCTTTTGCAGCTCTTTTCTCTTTCAGGCTTTTTGCGGGAGCCTTTTTGTTCTTTTTTTCCTTTACTTCTTTTTCCTTAACCATTTTCTTGTCTTTTTATAATTAATAATTAGATGTTTTTACAAGACAGGTAAAAATACATCAATACAACTGCACTCAGCATGTTAAAAAACTTCAAGTTATTAACAAAGAACGGATCTGAAACCAGGGTTCAGGGTCTGCTGAACACCATCGTGATGTTCCTATCACTCCAGAAGAAGAATGTTGCTGCTCAACAGACAGGGTTTTCACGTTATCCCGGATGGTCCGGATTTCATTTATTGTCATTTCAGATTTTCCGGTTCCCGATTGCATGTTAATGCACGAACGAATTAAGCTTATAGCTGAAAACATCCTTTCATTGTCAATACTGGATCTGTGCCGTCATGAGATCAACGGCTTCGGCAATCTGTTCCGGTTTACCCATGATATAAAGGGTATCATTGGGTTGAAAGATAATATCGGGTTCAGGGTGTTCCATTAATACGCCGTTGCGTAAAAGTGCGATCAGGGTTACCTTGTACCGGTTCCGGAACTGAATTTCAATCATGGTTTTGCCGATCAGCGGACTGCCTCTTTCAACTTTGAATGCGTTGATTTCAATATTCGGTAATTCTTTCAGGATGGAAAGCGCTTTTTTATCATCCTGTTCACGGAAGATGCCGTAATTTTCTTCCCGTATCCTTGCCAGGGCTATGGTTATTTCATGCTGCGGAACCAGCATTTTTTTCAGGATCCGTCCGAAGATCTCAATGGCGGTTTCAAACTCTTCTGGAATTACCTGGTCAGCACCGATCCTGTAAAGTTCCTCAATATCATCCACATATTTGGAACGCACCAGGATATATCCGTGTTTGTTCAGGTTCCTAACCTTTTCCACAATGGACATGGCTGTAATCAGGTTGCCGACCGATACCACGATAATAACCGCTGATTCAATCCGGGCCTTTTCAAGGATCGGCACATTCACCGCATCACCGTATATAACGGTGTCTCCTTTCAGCTGGCGCTGGCGAACTGCTGCCGGATCAAAAGCGATGGCAACATAGGGCAGCTTCATATACCGGGCCATTTTTGCCAGGTTTAGGGATCGGGAATCCTTGCCGATGAGAACAATATGGTTTTTTAAGTCAGGCACATCAATCTGCTTCAGGGGAAAAATTCCGTCCACAATACGCTTGGGGATTGGCAGCTGAAGGATGGCATCGGCCAGCGGCTTTGAGAAATGGATCAGGAAAGGCGAAACGGATACGGTGGTTACGGCTACAGCCAGGAAGAGCTGAAAATAAAAGTCGGAAACGAAATGATATTGTGCCCCGTTCTGGGCCAGTACAAAAGAAAACTCGCCCACCTGGCTGAGGGCAATCCCCACCATAACCGTGCCCCTTACCGTATGTCCCAGGGTGAAAGCCGTGGCCCCTGCCACGATGGCCTTTACCATGATCACAAGCAATACGGTGCCTATGACGATCCACAGGTGCTGGTAAACAAATTGCAGGTCGAGCAGCATGCCGATGGAGACAAAAAAGAAACTGGTGAAGGTGTCCTTGAAAGGCAACAGATGGCCGAAAGCATTGTGGCTGTATCCTGATTCGGATATCATAAGCCCGGCCAGGAAGGCGCCGAAGGCCAGCGAAAGCTCCATCTCGGAAGCCAGCATGGCCACCGAAAGACAAATCAGCAGAATGCACATGAGAAACAACTCCTGGTTTTTCGTCATGGCAACGAGATGCAATAGCTTTGGCATCAGCCACCGGTTCCCTGCATATGCAATGCCTACGATGATAACGGTCTTCAGCAGCAGCATCAAAAAATGCATTCCCTGCCCGGTAGTCTCCCCCCCTAGAATAGGGGTCAGCAACAACAAGGGCGCCAGCAAAAGATCCTGGAAGATCAGTATCCCGAGGACCGTGCGGCCGTAATTGGAGGAGAGCTCCGACCTTTCCTGCAACAGTTTCAGCACAACCGCAGTACTGCTCAGTGCAGTGAGGAATCCGATGAACAATGCCTCGTTCCATCCGGCGCCGTAACGACGGGCGATCAGCATGATGGCACCCGTGGTAAGTGTAAACTGCATGAATCCGCCCAGGAATACTATTTTCCTTATTTTCAGCAGATGATTCAATGAGAACTCAATGCCTATGGTAAACATCAGCAGCACAACGCCGATCTCAGCCATCAGGTCGATCTCGTGCGGTTGGTGAATAACGCCCAGGAGATGGGGGCCGGCAATGATGCCGGTCAGCATATACCCTATGATGGTGGGTATTTTGATCTTGGTGAAAATGAAATTAACCCCTGTTGAAAGAGCAAAGATTATGATGATATCCTTCAGGACGCTAATTTCCATACAGGCAGGTTCAATGGCATTAAAGATAGCATAATTGCCTTAATGCACAATCAGGTTTTATTCACTGCTGCTATCAGTTACAGAAAAAGTGGTAACTTTGAAAGCAGGTCGGATTTGTTTCACAGGCCTGCCGGTGCAGGATACTCAAGGAAGGGTCAAATGAAGCTGAACGTTGAAAAATTATCCGTCGTGCTGCTGCTGGCAGTGCTTGTTCAGCCGGGCAAAACATCATCTGCCGGTGACGAATACTGGCTGGAAGCCGAAAATGCTTTATTTTCAGGCGTATACAAATCATCAAGCCGTCAGGGGTACTCCGGGACCGGGTATGTGGATGGATTTGACAACAGCCAGGATAAAATCACGTTTACCTTCGAGGCTGCAGAAGGCCTGTATGATTTATTGATCGGATATTGCGCGCCATACGGAGAAAAGGGCTATGAACTGACGGTCAATGGCAGCGGGTCTACGGGCATGCTGGCCTCTTCCACAACCTTTAAGGAGGTTTCAGGCGGCAAGGTATTGCTGGCCGGCGGATCGAATATCATTGTAATCGCTAACGGCTGGGGATGGTATCTCATTGATTATATCCGGCTTTCTCCTGCTGTTACCTATCCCCCCGCGTTTCCCGTGCAGGAACTTTCGGATCCACTGGCCACAGAGGATGCAAGGAAGCTGTTCGCGCTCCTCAAGGGCTTCTATGGTAAAAAAGTGCTTTCGGGACAACATGAGATCCCGGAACTGAATTATATTAAGGACATAACCGGTCATACCCCGGTAGTGGCCGGCTTTGACCTGATCGAATATTCACCGTCACGGATTGAACACGGATCGGATCCTGAGGGACAAGCCGAGACATGGATCGCATGGGAACAGGAAAAACATGGCATTATCAATCTGCTATGGCACTGGAATGCACCCACCGACCTGATCAACACACCGGGGAAAGAATGGTGGAGGGGATTCTATACCGAGGCCACAACCTTTGATATTGCTGCTGCGCTGGCTGATACTGCATCAGTAAAGTACAGCCTGCTGATGCGGGATATCGATTCCATAGCTGCTCAACTGAAAAAATTTCATGAACGGCACATTCCGGTGCTCTGGAGGCCGTTGCATGAGGCTTCCGGAGGCTGGTTCTGGTGGGGGGCCAAAGGCGCGGCACCGTTTATCGGATTGTGGCAACTATTGTACGACCGCCTGGTTAATCACCACCACCTGCATAACCTGATATGGGTTTATACCAGCGGAGACCCGGAATGGTACCCCGGTGATGAATTCGTCGATATCGCTTCCCTGGATATATACTCAACTGCCGGGGCATCAATGAGCGCTGACTGGGAAAATGCACAAATTCAGTATAACGGAAGGAAAATGGTGGCCTTGTCTGAAAGCGGCACCCTGCCGGTGGCTAAGAATATCAGGTTGTTCAATACCTGGTGGTCGTGGTTTGCCTTGTGGACCGGCAGCTTCATCCACGGAGCTGATACAACGGAAATGAAAGCCCTTTATAACGATAACGATATCCTTACCCTGGAGAAAATGGGCGACTGGAGAACGGCTTCTTCACTGCCCGGGCATTATCAAGGATTTCAGCCTAAAGATGAGTTCCCGGTCTTTTACAACCGTGGCAATGGAACGGTAGTCATTGAATGTGATTTTTCCGGTGTTGAATCCCATACCTTCATGCTGTATGATTTGCAGGGACGTATTGTCGTATGCCGGTCCTTTGATCCGCCTGCCACAGGCCTTGCCCGGATTGAAATTCCGGCGGGACCTCTTCCTCCGGGTTTTTATATCGCGTCAGTCAGCGGCAACGGAACCAGGGCAGCCGTGAAGCTTGCCATAACCGAATAAACCTTTAACAGTGAAAAACGAACCGTGAACAATCACTCGTCCCTCATCCCTCGTCCCTATATTTCACCCGGTATTCACCCGATCCGACCTCGATGATGATATAACCCGGAGCGGCGGTTTTCCTGCCCTTATAATCCGGCAAAGGAATGCTGTTGACAACTGTTTCAACGGCTCCGGACGGGATGAAGACCGAAGCGGTGGTATTGGGGGGAATGGTGATATGGAGCGCGATTTCATTGTCCTTCATTTCCCACCCTGAACGGATCATTCCGTAAGGACTTTCATGAAAAGCTTCTGCATGGGAGAGTCCGCCGCCCGGACGCGGATGAATGATGATATGCCTGTAACCCGGCTGTCCGGGATCTATACCGATGCCTGCAACGACCTCTGTCATCCATTTCCCGACAGCTCCGTAGGCATAATGATTGAAAGAATTCATACCGGGATCCTGGAAGCCGGAATCGGGCCTGATCCCGTCCCACCGTTCCCAGATTGTCGTTGCTCCCCGTGTCACGGGATAAAGCCACGAAGGATATTCCTTTCGCAACAGCAATTGATAAGCCAGATGAACATATCCGTAATCGGTCAGCACTTTGCAGATCAGGGGTGTACCCAGAAAGCCCGTGGTGATATGTCCGAAAGCCTCTACATCGCCCGCCAGGTGAGCTGCAGCCATTTCAGTTACCGGGCTTTCCAGCAATCCGAATGCCAGCGCCAGGGTATAGGCGGTCTGTGTGTGGGAAACAAGCCTTCCTTTCGGGGTAACGAATTCGTCACGAAATGCTTTTTTAATGCTGTTGTGCAATGTGCTGTAATACGCCTGGTCATCGCGATAACCCAGGATGGAGGCGATTTTTGACATGAGGTCGGCGGAATGGGCGAAATAGGCTGTGGCTATAAGGCCTGTATGCGTATAAGCCCCCATGTATGCAGGAGAGTTATCGTCATAGGAAAGCCAGTCGCCGAAATGCCAGTCTTCGATCCACAGATGATCATCGCCGGCATGACCTGCCATATAGCTGATCCATCTTTTCATGCCCGGATACTGCACCTGCAGTATACCGGTGTCTGCATAATTCAGATACACCGTCCAGGGTATGATGACGGCGGCGTCAGCCCAACCCGTAGCTCCCCCTCCGCTGATCGCAGCCGGTATCACATGGGGGACCATGCCGTCGGAACGCTGATCGGCCGACATGTCACGCAGCCATTTGGCATAAAACGATGCGGTATTCATATTAAAGCAGGCCGTGGGGGCAAAAACCTGCGCATCACCCGTCCATCCCAATCGCTCGTCACGCTGGGGACAGTCGGTGGGAACATCCACGAAATTGCCTTTCTGCCCCCAGATTATATTCTGCTGCAACCGGTTGACCAGGGAATCGGAACACGAAAACCCGCCGGTGACTTCCATGTCGGAATGAACAACGATGCCGGTTACGTCCTCCGGTTTCAGCTCTCCCGGGTAGCCGGTTATTTCAACATAACGGAAACCATGAAAGGTAAAATGGGGCTCAAAGACCTCATCGCTCTTTCCGTTAAGAATATAGATGTCGGTCTGTTTGGCCGACCGGAGATTATCATAGTAAATCTTTCCGTTTTTATCAAGCACCTCGGCATGCCTCAGCATTATAGTGTCTCCCGCCCCGCCCCGGGCTCTGATCTTTACCCATCCCACCATGTTCTGACCCATATCCACCAGGAAGGCCTTATCTCCTGCCGATGTTATGGATATAGGAACAATCTCATGAATTCGCCGCACCGGTGGCCCAATGGGTGCAACCAGTATTCCTTTCGGGGCCCTGGTAACGATCGACCCTTTCCACCCGGTGTCATCAAAACCTGCCAGGCTCCACCCGTTGATTTCGAGACGGGCATCATAGCTTTCCCCGTTGTATATATCGGATTTCAAAATGGGACCTGTGGATGATCTCCAGCTCTGGTCGGTGATCAATGTTTCAGTCTTTCCGTCCCTGTACCTGATCCTCAGCTGCGCAATGACGGCCAGTTTATTGCCGTAGACATTTCGGTTGCTGCCCCAGCCCAGGTATCCCCTGTACCAGCCGTCGCCCAGTATAATGCCAATGGCGTTTGATGCCGCATGGAGATAGGTTGTGATATCATAAACCTGATACTGGATCCGGTTGTGATAGCTGGTCCACCCCGGGGTCAACTCCTGATCCCCGACTTTCATCCCGTTTATCTCTGCCCGGTACAGGCCATGGCTGCTGATATACAGCCTGGCTTCAGCAACGGGACCGTGAACGGAGAACTCCTTGCGCAGGTATGGGCAGGGGGGTGAAGTCATTGCGGATTCCTCAAAGTCAGGCGAAATCCATTGTGCCGTCCATTCCGTGCTGTCGAGTATCCCCGTTTCCCACCAGGCGGGAACGCTCCAATCCGAAACCCTGTTGAGATTGTCCCAAACCCTTACCTGCCAGTATACCTTTTCACAAGACTGCAATTTCTTTCCTGCATAGCGGACATGCAGGCTCTGCGGGCTGAGGACTTTTCCGGTGTGCCAGACCAGGTTCTTATTTCCGGCCAGTTCTTTGATGCTGTATGCAGCCCTTATTTCATAGGCTGTCTGAAGGGTGTTTGGCACCGAGGTATGCAATTTCCAGCTGAGCCTGGGCGCTGCAGTGCCGATCCCGGTTGCATCAGCATTTGATTTGTATTCGGTTTTCAATTCCTTAACCGACAGATCATTTTTCTGACCGGCAGCCGCCAGGCAAAAAGAGACAAGCATAATGAGAAGGAAGTGTTTCATAGGTTTTTTCTTTTACGATGGTTCCGAACGACAATTTACTTAAAAATCGTTTATCATGGTCAGAAATGATATTGTATTCCCGCAAAAACATGCCGGGGCATACCCGGATAATAGTATCGGGGTTCACTTCCTTCAAATGCGCGGGCATTAATGACCAGCATCGATGCGTACCGGTGGTCGGTAAGGTTGTTCAGTCCGGCAAAAAAGGCCAGGGTTCCTGCTTTTTTTATACGGAGATGCAAATTCATTCTGAGATTCATCAACCAGTAACCTGGATAGATCATCGTGTTATCATCTGTCATATATTGCTTTCCCGAATATTGCAGGCTGGCCATGATGTCCAGCAAATTAAACGGTTCCCAGTCGAGTTGCAGCCAGGCCGAATGACGGGAAATCCCGGGCAGATGATTTCCGTCAAAGACAAGGCTGTCATCGGTAAAATCCATGAAACGGTTCAGAGAGCGTGAATAGCTGAGGAAGGATCTCAGCCTGCCCGGGAATATATGGTACCGGAAGAAATCTTTGTGCATCAGCAATTCTATCCCCATGTGCCTTGTTTTTCCGGCATTGATGCCTGTGAAGATATCTTCGGTCAGCCGTTTGGTTACGAGCAAATTGCTGAGCTCAATCCAGTAAAAAGCAAGGTCTGCGCCGAAGGTGTTGCCTAAAAAATTCATCCGGGTGCCGGTTTCAAATTGCCAGCCTTGTTCTGGTTTGATGTCCCTGTTTACTTCCCCTTCAGGCAGCAGGGTTTCTTCGGGGGAAGGTAGTGAGTACCCGTGTCCTGCTGAACCATAAAGCGCAAAACGTTCACCGGGTGCATAGTTGATTCCGATGCGGGGTGACATGATCAAAGGGAAACTGTATCGGCCCGACTGGTCACCGTTGATCGCATGAAGGTCGGTTAGCCTGTAACGGTTGAAATTGATAGCCCCCGCCATTGAAATATTCAGCTGCTGTGAAGGCCTGTAATACAGCATGGCATAAATGCCAAACTGGTTGCGGTTTTCGCGGTTTTTGTTCAGCAATAACCGGTCCTGCTCAAGTTGCCATGCATATTGTTCTGAGATGTATTCAATTCCAAGTACCCAGTCGGTATTTTCACCGTGAAAATTAAGTTTATTTCGGATACCTGCACCGAGGGATTGATCATCGAGGTTATTGAACGGACGTTTTTCAACATTGTCGTCCCATCTTCCGAAAAGGGTGAACCGGTTGGATATCTTTGCTGACAGATTGCCTGTCAGCGTTATGCCCGCAATACCTTTAACATATTGCTGATAACCTTCAACTGCTTTCCAGTTTGGGGCAGCAGCCTGCGGATTGCTTTCGAACAGGCTTTTCCCCAACGAACTGGGTATACCGGCATTAACACCGGTCAGCACCAGGATTGGTTTTACAGCCCATCCCTGCCCCTCCCATCCTGCTGTTAACAACAGGGAAGTGCGCCGGTAGTGATTGTTCTCTCGGTAACCATCCGACTGAAAGTGGCTCACACTGCCCCGGATTTCCATCTTTTCACGTTGAAGGCTTCCTGAGAAATGGCCTTTGAAAGTATGAAAGCTGCCATATTGTATCTGAAGCTTTCCCGTATCATTAGCATTCGAAGATGAATACAGGCTGATCGTCCCACCCAGTCCCGAACCATACAAAGCAGATGCAGGTCCCTTGATCACCTCAATCCGGCCCAGGCTGAGCAGATCGATTTCTTCCGGTGACGAAATTCCGTCAGAACCTGTGATCGGAATATCATTAAGGTAAGTTCTGATCCGGTTGGTGCTATACGGTGTCCTGCTGCCTATCCCGCGGATGACGATGCGGCTGGTGGCATAGGTTCCGCTTTGCATGGCAACGCCCGGCAGTGTATTGAGCGTGTTGGCCATGTTGGTGCCGTCTGCCGTAATGATACCTTCACCGGTAAGCACCGACATGCTGCCCGCTATGGTCCGGAGTTTCCCGCTCACCTGGAAGGCTTCCACGGTGACTTCATGGAGCAAAAAGATGGTATCAGCAGACAGCGGAAAGCTTGAAGTGTCATCATTTTGCCGGGCCTGAAGGTCCAAAAAGCAGGGCGGAAAAAGCAGGATAAGGCATAATGCAATAACATTGCTTGCCATGCTTGGTAAATCTTTAATCTATGGGGATAAGCCGCACTATTTTGCCGGGATTTTCAACCGCCACATACACCAGGCCGTCAGGACTCATAACTACGTTCCGCACCCGGCCGATGCCTTCCAGCAGCTTCTCACGGTGAATTACCGAATGCCCTTTTATAACGACTCTTTCAAGATACTGAAAACGGAGCGAACCTATCATCAGGTTATGGCCCCAATTCTTGTACCTGTTGCCGGTAATGAAAGTCATGCCGCAGGGGGCTATAGACGGGGTCCAGTAAAAAACTGGCTGTTCCATTCCTTCTTTTTCCGTGAGCTCAGTGAGTATGGTGCCGTCGTAATTGATGCCGTAAGAAATAACAGGCCATCCGTAATTCAGACCAGGACTGATCAGGTTGAGCTCATCACCGCCGCGGGGTCCGTGCTCAGACTCCCATAATTCTCCGGTTACCGGATGAATACAATTCCCCTGCGGGTTGCGGTGACCATAGCTGTAGATCGACGGCAGAGCCCCCGGTACGTTAACAAAAGGATTGTCTGCCGGAATGCTGCCATCGTCATTGATGCGGTGGATCTTGCCGTTATGATTGTCCAGGTTTTGCGGAAAATCGAAATGCTGACCCCGGTCGCCGATGCCGAAATAGAGATGTCCCTTGCTGTCGAATGCAAGTTTGCAGCCAAAGTGATGACCCCGGTCGGTTTGTGGCATTCCCCGGAAAAGGATCTGCTGATCGGTCAGTTTATTTCCCTTCAGCCTGGCCCGCATGACGGCAGTGTTGCCGGTCCGCCTTCCGCTATCTGTATGAATTGCTGAATATGACAGGTATATCCAGCCATTTTTGTCATATTCGGGATGAAGGCACAGGTCGAGCAAGCCACCTTGTCCGAAAACCAGGACAGGCGGTAAACCTTCGATGGGTCCGGAGAGTTTTCCCCCGGAAAAACGGTGCAGCATGCCGGCTCGTTCCGAGATCAACAGGTCACCGTTGGGCAGAAATGCCAGGCCCCATGGTACATTGAGCCCTGAAACAACCGTGTCCACAACGAATCGCTGCACCTCCGATTCCGTAATACCTCCGGGTGTAACGGCCGGGATCAGCCTGCTCTTATCTTCCGGAATCCCTTTTTTTACGTATTCAGCCAGGGCTTCGATCTCTTCATCGGTGAAAGTATTTTGAAAAGCAGGCATGCCAATGGCCACAATACCGAATTTGATACTGTTGAATGCCGAAGCACTGCCTTCCTCTTCCATCCATGATTTTGCGGCAAACTTCTCGAGATGATCGCCATGACATCCGGCACAATAGCTCTGGTAATTCATCGCGGCCGACCTCGGTTGAATGGTTTTTACAGCCAGTGAACCATTATTGAAGGACTTAAAACCGATCAGCCCTGTTATTACCAGGGCGGACAGCATAACTGAAATGAAGGTAATCCGTTTCATTTTGTACAGTTTTATTATGCCAATGGGAAGACTTTATGGCTTTTGACAAAAAAATCCTGTTTTATCAAAGTTAGGCAAACGAAGATAAACCAGGTATGCAGTTACTGATATTTTACCTTAACACTTCAGCCTTTGTTTGGTTTCAGCAATGAATTGATTTTGTTGGGCTAATCCAAACTGACCCGGCAACAATATAATACCCTATAAACCTTCGTTCAAACGGTCTGATATCTCTTTTGCCGCAGTTTCATCCGGCAATCCGCTGATCACGGCAATGCCACTTTTTATCACCCCGTTGATCATGGGCATGGAATACACCTGATCATCAATTACAAAGGCAACACTCTTTCCGATATTCCCCTCCGTCATTGCTGCCCACTTTCTGGCTCCTTCCAGGGTAAAATATATTTCTACGGCTGAACCTTTGCTGCTCGTTTTCTGAATATCAGACAAACTTAGAACCGGTTCCTGTTTCACGGCAACAACAGCCTGGTATTGACCTTCCTGATCGACTGGAAAGCAAGCTTTCAGGAGCCGGAATCCTTCAACGGGAAATAAATTGCAGCACGATTGCGCATGATCTTTTGGCCAATACCCAACGATGGAGGATTGCAGGTCATCCTCGGGACGAAAGGCTTCGACTTTCAGGGAATCCATGATGGAGGCCGGAAGTTCACTTTTCCTGAGGGTTTCATGGATACCAAAGCGGACGGATGGATCACCGGATCTTGCACCGGCATGGCAGGCGAAGAAT
>CAYMJH010000069.1:0-17617 GCA_964390385.1 uncultured Bacteroidales bacterium
CACATAGTCGAGAACTTCGGCAACCGTCTCCCCGTCAATTACCTGGTCGATGGAATAACCTTTTGAGTTCACAGACACATGCACGGCGTTGGTATCACCAAACAAGTTGTGGAGATCGCCTAAAATCTCCTGGTATGCTCCGACAAGGAACACCCCGATGTAGTATGACTCTTTCGCTTTTAAGGTATGGACAGGAAGATAATACGACATATTCCTGGTAGAAATGAAGTTATCGATTTTCCCGTCCGAATCGCAGGTGATATCATGAAGGGTGGCCGACCGGTCAGGTTTTTCATCCAGCCTCTGGATCGGAATAATGGGAAACACCTGGTCAATAGCCCATGAATCGGGAAGTGACTGGAACAGAGAGAAATTACAGAAATACTTATCCGATAAAAGCTTGGGCAGATGACGGAAGTCTTCCGGTATGTGTTTTGTTTCTGAAGTCATCTGATGGATCTCGCGGGCAATGGACCAGAATAAGCGTTCTACCTGTGCCCTTGTTTTCAGATCAAGGATTCCCAGGCTGAACATATCCAGTGCTTCTTCACGTATCTGCTGGGCATCATGCCATGTTTCGAGCATCCGCGGCTGATTCAGGGTGTCCCATAACCGGTAAAGTTCGTGAACAAACTCATGGTCATTCTCTTTCACCTCTTCGTCATCCTTCCATGTCGGAAGTGTTGTGGTCTCCAGCACATCAAAGATCAGCACCGAATGATGCGCAGTAAGCGATCTTCCCGATTCAGTGATGATATTGGGGTGAGGAATGTTGTTCTTGTCGCATACATCCACGATGGTCGCTATGGAATCGTTCACATATTCCTGTATACTGTAGTTTACGCTGCTTTCGCTGCTGGGTGAGCGGGTACCGTCATAATCCACCCCGAGGCCGCCCCCGATGTCAACGAATTGTACGGCAAAGCCCTGCTTGTGAAGCTGGTAGTAGTATTGAGAAGATTCACGCAAGGCATTCTTGATGCGGCGGATCATGGTTACCTGGCTGCCGATATGAAAATGTACCAACCGGAGACAGTCTTTCATTTTGTTCTTTGACAGGAATTCCAACGCTTCGATGAGTTCGCTGGAAGTCAGGCCGAATTTGCTGGCATCGCCGCCGGAGTCCTCCCACTTGCCGCTGCCGGAGCTGGACAGTTTGATACGTATGCCGATATTGGGCTTGATTTTGAGTCGTTTTGATATGCTGACAACGAGTTTTAGCTCATTCAGCTTTTCAATCACGAGAAAGATCCGTTTCCCCATTTTTTGTGCCAGCAGGGCAAGCTCAATATAATCTTCATCTTTATAGCCATTGCATATGATCAGGGAATCTGAATCGGTATTGATGGCGATCACGGCATGCAATTCAGGCTTGGATCCTGCCTCCAGTCCAATGTTGAATTTCTTGCCATGGTTCACGATTTCTTCCACAACCGGACGCATCTGGTTGACCTTGATCGGATAAATGATGAAATTCTGGCCCTTGTAACCATACTCTTCCGCAGCAACCTTAAAACAGTTCGACATCTTTTCGATACGGTTATCGAGTATGTCAGGAAACCTTATCAACATCGGGGAAGAAACATCACGAAGCTGCAGCTCATCAACCAGTTCCCTGAGATCGATTGCTATGCCGTCTTTGCGGGGAATGACAACAACATTGCCTTGGTTGTTTATCGAGAAATAGTTGATCCCCCATCCGGTTATGTTGTATAATTCGGCAGAATCTTCTATACGCCATTTTCTCATTGCTTCAGGATTATTAGGCCGTTAATAAAATGAAAATAAACGGTGCGAAAATAACCAATGTGGAAGAATTTTATTAAATAATGCAGCTTTTTTTTGTCCAATGGAAAAGTGGAACAGTGGGAAGGTGGAAAAGTGGAAAAGTGAAGGAATAAGTTTGTAATTTTATGCCTTGGCCGATAATCCATAAGAAAGAACAAAAAGATATAGCAGATCAGGAATGGCTGAAGCGTATTCAAAATCCCAACCCGTGCAGCTGACCGTTGACGAAAGTTCGGAACTGATGCGGTTCCTGTTGGCCAAACTCAGGCATAAAAACAGGGATAATATTAAATCATACCTGCGTTTTAAACAGGTGCTGGTTGACGGCAAGACGGTAACACAGTATAATTACCCCTTAAAACCGGGGCAACAGATTGAAATTGTCTCCGAAAGGATTCCCCGTGAGAAGCAGTACCATGGCATTACGATCTTGTTTGAAGACCGGCACCTGGTTGTCATTGATAAGCACGCCGGTATGCTTTCCATGGCCACTGACAGGGAGAAGGAAAAAACCGCCTATGGCATGCTGAGTGCACATGTCAAGAAGACAGATCCTGCCAACAAGATATTCATTGTGCATCGTCTCGACCGCGAAACTTCAGGTCTGATGGTCTTCGCCAAAAGCGAGAAAGTGCAGCGCCTGCTTCAGGAATCCTGGCAGACCGATGTGAGGGAACGCACTTATATTGCCGTGGTTGAGGGTGAGCCCGCGCCAAAGGCAGGCGTATTCACTTCCTATTTAAGGGAAAGCAAGGCACTCATCGTGTATTCGAGTTCTGATCCCGGCGAGGGTGACAAGGCCGTGACGGCCTATGAGACCCTGAAGACAAACGGGGATTTTACCCTGCTCAGGATCGATCCGGAGACCGGCAGGAAAAACCAGATCAGGGTGCATATGAAGGAACTGGGACATAGCATTGTGGGTGATAAAAAGTATGGTTCAGGACTAAACCCTGTTGGGCGGATGTGCCTTCATGCCATGGTGCTGGCATTCAAACACCCGGTAACGGGGGAGGAACTGCGCTTTGAAACGGAAATTCCACGGAAATTTCTGAGATTGATATAACAAGACAAACGGTGGCAGCCAACTTGTTCATGATTTTTAAATTTCATCGAACAACTCCCCTCTGATCCTCTCGTCGAGTGTATGGTAATCATGCTTGTCAATGATCACGATCTCGTTGGGAAACCCCCGTATTTTTTTTGCCATGCATTTTTTGTACCCGTGCTTTGTCATAGTATTATCGGGAATACCAAGCCTGCCGGAGACAATAAAACCGATATCCCTTGAATAGCTCTGCAATCTGCTGACCAGATTGATGCTGTACCCTATGTATTCTTCTTCATTCTCATTCTTTTCATATTGCAGTCTATACACCATCCCTGCTGCGATGCCAAACCTGATTTTTTTCGGAAAATCAGGGACGGGAAGCAAAACAGAGGCCTTCTCGCAAATAACGGAAAATGATTTTTTTAGGATCCATATTCGGTCTACCAGGTCAATGATCTGTGAGGGTGTGAAATCGCTGTAATTCCAGATATACAAAACGCCATCACCCAGGAATTTCCGGTGAATAGGACCCGGCAGGGGATCGGCGACGAAAGGGTTACCCTGCCGGTCAAGATCCCAATACAGCGTGCCGCCCTCAAATGTCCTGGTAACCGCATCGATAACCAGATTCAGATATTGGGATATGTAACCGTGTACGTCGGGCTGACTGAAAAAGCCTGAAAAACCTTCCAGGTCGAACAATAATGATATGGAGTTAAAAGGGATCGACGCACTGGGTAAAAAAGTGTCATCCGGATTGTTCATAATATTGTCTTTTGCAAAAAGGCAGTCAAGGTCTTCATCATTTCATGCTACAATAGAGCTTACAATTCCGACATTTCTCCCAAACAAAAAAGAACTGCCAGGCTTTTGCAAAGGCGCCTGACAGTTTCTGTTATGGCATAGGCTGATTAAGACAGGAAGGATGCAATCTTATCAGACTTGTATTTTCCGGCTTTCAGTTTTTCGGACAGTTCTGCAAATGCGTTGATGGTATAGTTGGCATCTTCCACGGTATGAGCAGCCGTAGGGATGATCCTGAGCATGATGGTGTCTTTCGGAACAACCGGGTAGATAACCATGGAGCAGAAAATCCTGTAGTTTTCCCTTAAATCAATGACCACATTGGTGGCTTCAGCGACGGATCCGGAAAGGAAAACCGGCGTCACCGGGGAGTTTGTATTCCCGAGGTTAAAGCCTTTTGCTTTCAGTCCCGACTGCAGGGCTTGAACAACAGTCCACAGTTTCTCCCTCAACTGGGGCTGGGTCCTTATCATATCCAGCCTTTTCAGGGCTCCGATCACCATGGGCATCGGAAGCGACTTGGCAAAGGTCTGCGAGCGCATGTTATAGCGGAGGAAATTGATCACGTCTTCCTTGCCCGCGATAAAGGCTCCGATACCTGCCATAGCCTTGGCAAAGGTACTGAAATGGAGGTCGACTCCGTCTTGCACGCCAAAATGCTCTGCAGTGCCCTGACCGGTTGGTCCCATCGTCCCGAAGCCATGGGCATCATCCACCAGCAGGCGGAAGCTATATTGTTTTTTAAGGGCAATAATTTCATCAAGTTTACCCAGGTCCCCGGCCATGCCGAAAACACCTTCGGTAATGACCAGGATGCCTCCTCCGCTTTCGCCGGCCAGTTTGGTGGCCCGCTCGAGCATCAGCCTGCATTTACCAATGTCGTTATGCTGGAACATAAAGCTCTTGCCTCCTGCCGCTTTATGCAGCCAGATCCCGTCCATGATGCAGGCATGGGATTCCGAGTCAAAAACGACAATATCGTGGCGGTTCACCATTGACTGGATTATGGAGATCATCCCCTGGTAACCGTAATTTAACAGGAATGCATCTTCCTTACCGACAAAATCAGCCAGGTTGTTTTCAAGTTCTTCATGCCTGCTGGTTTGCCCTGACATCATCCGGGCCCCCATCGGGTATCCCATTCCCCATTCTTTTGCTGCTTCGGCATCCGCCTTCCTGACTTCGGGATTGTTTGCCAGTCCCAGGTAATTGTTCAGGCTCCAGTTCAATACCTCTTTACCCCTGAATATCATGCGCGGATTGATCTCACCCTCTAACTTCGGGAACATGAAATAACCATGCGCAATCTGCTGGTACTGACCCAACGGGCCTCTGTTTTTTGAGATTTTGTCAAATATATCCACGACTAATAAGATTTAAGTTTTTGCAATCAGTCAGCAAATGTAGTTTTTTTTAAATATCCCGCAAAAGAGGGTAATTAATTTTAGCCGGAGCCGTTATTATGTTGTTTTTTAAATCAATGTCTCCTTAATTAACATTATTTATGAAGAAGTTAATGCAAAATGAATGTATCAATCATTATTATTGTTGAAAAAATTGTATTTTTGCGCGATGTTTAAAAATCCCGTTTACATAGGTCTATTGTTTTTATTTTCAGCGATTTTCACATTTTCTTGTTCTCCCTATGAAAAACTGCTGAAAAGCGACGATTATACCCTCAAATACACCAAAGCATTTGAATATTACGACAAAGGAGATTACCTGAGGGCAGGGAACATACTTGACCAGATTGCACCCGTATACAGGGGGACCAAAAAAGCAGATTCGGTATATTTTTTCCAGGCCATGAGTTATTTCAAGCAGCGCGATTACATTTTGTCAGGGCACTATTTCCAGCTTTTCTCTCAAACCTATGGCAACAGCCCTTTTGTTCAGGATGCCGCTTTTAACGAAGCCTATTGCTATTATCTTTCATCGCCCCGTCCCGAGCTTGATCAGGCCAGCACTTACCAGGCGATCACGGCATTTCAGCTGTTCATGTCGAGGTATCCGAAAAGCACCCATACAGAGCAGTGCATGCAGTATATAACAGAACTCAGGGAAAAACTGATGCGAAAATCTTTTCTGGCGGCCAAAACCTATTTCGACCTTGAGGATTACAGGGCTTCGTTAACCGCCCTGAATTCAAGTCTCGTAGATTTTCCGGAGACCCGGTACCGGGAAGAGATCATGTTCATGATCGTCAAATCGAGTTACCTTCTCGCTGTCAACAGTGTAGAGGGCAAAAAACCGGAACGTTTTCAGGAATCCGTTGATGACTACTATTCTTTCATTGCTGAATTTCCTGACAGCAAATACAAAAAGGAAGCGACCAGGATGTACGAAAGCTCGTCGCAATATCTGAAAACCAGGAATATTGATTTAGTAAAGGAGTAATTAATTATAAATATTATGGATTATAAGAAATCAAAGGCAGCATCCACCACTACAACCCGGGACCTGAACAGTCTGGAAGCCAAGACCGGCAATATTTACGAGGCGGTAATGGTATGCTCCAAAAGGGCTAATCAGATCGGCATTGAGATAAAAGAAGAGCTGAACCGTAAGCTGGAAGAGTTTGCGAACTACACCGATAATCTTGAGGAGGTGTTTGAAAACAGAGAACAGATAGAAATATCGAAATTCTACGAAAGGATGCCAAAGCATACCCTGATAGCCATGGACGAATTTGAACGTGACCAGATCTATGTAAGAAAAGCTGAGTGAAAGCAGGCCGGATGCTTGAAAACAGGAAAATACTGATAGGGGTCACCGGTAGCATAGCGGCTTACAAGACAGCTGTCCTCATACGGTTGCTGGTGAAGGAAAAGGCGGCGGTAAAAGTGATCATGACACCGCTGGCCAAGGAGTTCATAACGCCTCTTACCCTTGCCACCCTGTCGGAAAATCCTGTTATGGTTGATTTCTATAATCCCGAAAACGGCGACTGGAATAATCACGTTGATCTGGGTATCTGGGCCGATGCCTATGTCATTGCGCCTGCCACTGCCAATACCCTGGCCAAAATGGCCCATGGGATTGCCGATAACCTGCTGCTCACCGCCTACCTTTCATCCCGATGCCCGGTCTTTGTTGCCCCGGCCATGGACCTTGATATGCTGAGGCATCCGGCGACGCAAAGCAATATGGAGGCGTTAAAAAAACACGGGATTCATATCCTCGAACCTGCAACAGGCCAGCTGGCAAGCGGGCTGACCGGGAAGGGCAGGATGGAAGAACCTGAAAAGATTGTTGAGGCGCTGAATGAATTTTTCAGCCGTAAAAAAAAAATTCCATCCGCGCTAAAGGACAAAAGTATACTCGTGACGGCCGGCCCAACCTATGAACCTATTGATCCCGTCAGGTTCATCGGCAACTATTCTTCCGGAAAGATGGGATATGCCCTGGCTGAAAGTCTTGCTGCATGCGGAGCGAAGGTTACCCTGGTAAGCGGTCCCACTGCTGAAAAGCCGGCACAAAGTATTACCCTTATCCCGGTTCAGACCGCTGAAGAAATGCTGCACCACTGCCTTTCCCTGTTTCCACGGATGGACGGCGCCATCCTTGTTGCTGCAGTAGCTGATTACAGGCCCGGCCGGGCGGCCGGGGAGAAAATCAAACGGTCGGCTCAGCCTCTTGCCCTTGAACTCGAAGCAAATCCTGATATAGCCGCTGCCCTTGGCAGCCTTAAGAAAAAGAAACAGTTTCTGGCAGGATTTGCCCTTGAAACACATCACGCCCTTGAAAACGCCAGGGAAAAACTGAAAAGGAAAAACTTCGACTTCATCGTGCTGAATTCTTTACAGGATAAGGGAGCGGGATTTGGAACCGATACCAACAAGGTGACGATACTGGATAAACATAATAGATCCGTTGAATTTCCGTTAAAACCGAAAAGCGAGGTTGCTGAAGATATTGTAGCCTATCTGCAAACCATCATCTAAAGTCTTTGCCATGAAAAAACTCATCATGCTGTGGTTTGGCGTATTGTGCAGCCTGCAGTCCTATAATCAGGAACTGCGCTGCAACATCCAGCTCATCACAACCAAAATCCCGGGAACCAACAAGCAGGTTTTTCAAACCCTTCAGGCTGCCATTACGGAGTTCGTCAACAATACGGCATGGACCCATTACAAGTTCAGCATGAACGAAAGAATCGAATGCAATATGCTGTTTAACCTCACCGAAATGAAAGGCAGCGATCAGTACCTGGGAACCCTGCAGATTCAGGCCAGGAGGCCGGTGTTCAACAGCAGCTATAATTCGGTAATATTCAACTATATAGATAATGACCTCGATTTCCGTTATGTGGAATTTGAACCGCTTGAATTCAGTGAAACAAGCCATCTTTCCGGACTGACCTCAATACTGGCTTACTATGCCTATATCATTCTCGGGATCAATTTTGATTCCTTTGGCCTGCAGTCAGGAACGGAAATGTTCCAGCGGGCTGAAAAAATTGTGAATAATGCACAGAATGCCGCCGAGAAGGGGTGGCGGGGCGCTGAAAGCTCGAGTCGCCGAAACCGCTACTGGCTTGTCAACAATATCCTGAATACGGATTTTCAGCCGATTCGTGAATTCATTTACAATTATCACCGGCTGGGCCTTGACCAGATGTACGATAAGATGTTCGAAGCCCGCAATACCATGGTGGAAAGCATTACATTACTGCAGGAGGTACACCGCAACCGACCCGATCCATTTATGCATTTTCTGCAGGTTGTACTGGATGCCAAATCGGATGAATTTGTAAATGTTTTCAGGGAAGCAACTGATGAAGAAAAACGAAGGGTGCTCAATATCCTGAACCAGGTTGATCCTTCCCACACGGAAAAATATGCCGGGATGTCGAATCAGTCCGGCTGATTTTTTTTCATCCTTCAGCATTTTTATTTAATTTTATCCGTGATGGAAATCCCCGACTCATGCTGAAGAATCTCGTAATAGAAAACTACGCCCTGATCAGTGAACTGAATATTTCATTTGGTGAGGGATTGACCATTATTACGGGAGAAACCGGTGCCGGAAAATCGATCATGCTCGGAGCCCTGGCCTTGATCCTGGGAAAACGTGCAGACACCACCGTGTTAAATGAAAAGGGCAGGAAATGCATTGTCGAGGGGTTATTTGATATCAGCCGGTATGACCTGCAGCAGTTTTTCAACGATCATGATCTTGATTTTGATCATCAGGTGATCATTCGCAGGGAAATCGCTGTTTCAGGCAAATCAAGAGCCTTTATTAACGATTTGCCGGTAACCCTTGAAGTATTGACCGAGCTGGGTGATCAGTTGATCGATATTCATTCGCAGCATCAGCACCTGAATCTGAGTGATTACCGGTTTCAGCTCAGGGTGGTTGACAGTTATGCCCGCACGCACGGACTGAAAGCAGAATACGGCAGTGAATACGATGCCTTTGTTGCATTGAGACATCAACTCGATAAGATGAAGGAAGAAGCGGAAAAGTCAAAATCCGATCTCGACTATTTTACCTTTCAGTTTAATCAGCTTCAGGAAGCCAACCTGTCAGCGGGTGAGCAGGAGGAATTGGAACAGGAACTGGAAACCCTGACCCATACCGAAGAGATCCGATCGTCGCTGCAGGCTGCTCTGACCTTGATGGCCGGAGAAAGCAATGCCCTGCTGGTGAGCCTCAGGGAAGCAATGACACAGCTGGCCAGGGCAGGCAGATATCTGCCCGTCGCCGCTGAAATCGCCAGGCGCTGCGAATCTTCCTACATTGATCTTAAAGATGCTGCAACTGAAATTGAATCGCACTATGGTAGGATCGATTATGATCCGGTGCGGCTGGAATGGGTAAAGAACCGTCTTGATCTCTTATACAGCCTTCAGCAGAAGCATCATAAAACATCGGTGCAGGAACTGATAGCCCTGCGGCAGGAACTGGAAAACAAGTTAAATGTCATCACACACTATGATGCCGGTATTGAAGAAACAGCAAAACTGCTGGAGGTCAAAAGAAGTGAGCTGCATGATCTGGCCCGGAAACTGTCAAAGAAAAGGAAAGATGCATTTCCTCTCATTGAAGATCAGGTGACGGCGATGCTGCATGAACTGGGAATGCCCAATGCGGCATTTGCCGTTAATTGGACGGTTTTGCCTGATTTCAGCCCTTCAGGTGTCGATCAGGTTCAGTTTATGTTTTCTGCCAATAAAAATGTGCCTCCGCAGGATATTTCCAAAGTTGCTTCCGGAGGGGAGCTTTCAAGGCTGATGCTGACAGTGAAATCACTGCTCTCCGATGCCACGGGCCTGCCCACTATAGTATTTGACGAGATCGATACGGGTGTATCCGGTGAAATAGCTGAAAAGGTTGGCAATATAATTAAACGGATGGCAGGCAGGATGCAGCTGATCAATATAACCCATTTACCCCAGATTGCCAGTAAAGGCGATTATCATTTGCTGGTATACAAGGTGGAGGATGAACGGTCGGCCGTTACCAGGATCAAACAGCTGACGCCTGAAGAAAGGCATATTGAAATCGCAAAAATGCTCAGCGGCGAGGAAATTACCACGGCTGCCCTTGAAAATGCACGTGAACTGCTGAAGAATTAACCGCATCGCGGGATTCATTATTTAAACTTATTCCAAATAATTTTTTTAGGAATCCTCTTCAACCATTATCTTTACAGTTCATTCTAAAAAAATGCAACCATGGCTAACAATCTTTTACAAGGCAAGAAAGGGATCATATTCGGCGCACTGAATGATAAGTCCATTGCCTGGAGGACCGCATTGAGGGCTCATGAAGAAGGCGCAAGCCTGGTGCTGACCAATACACCGGTTGCCCTGCGCATGGGTGAAATCAACCAGCTTGCTGAAACCTGCGAAGCTCCTGTCATAATGGCTGATGCAACCCAAATTGAAGAGCTCGAAAACCTGGTTGCCAAATCGATGGAGCATTTCGGCGGAAAGTTTGATTTTGTTCTCCACTCCATCGGGATGTCTCCCAATGTGCGCAAAGGCATTCCCTATGACGATATCAATTATGATTACTATCTTAAAACCCTTGATATATCGGCATTATCATTTCACAAGGTCATCCAGGTATGCCGGAAATACGATGCCATCAACGAATGGGGTTCCATCGTAGCCTTATCCTATGTAGCAGCGCAGCGAACCCTTTTCGGCTATAACGACATGGCAGATGCCAAAGCTATCCTTGAATCCATTGCCCGGAGCTTCGGCTATATATACGGAAGGGAGAAAAGGATCCGCATCAATACGATATCACAGTCTCCTACCATGACTACGGCCGGCAGCGGTGTTAAAGGCATGGATTCCCTGGTGGACTTTACCGAAAGGATGTCTCCGCTGGGTAATGCTGATGCCGACGATTGTGCCGATTATTGCATTACTTTGTTCTCCGACCTGACACGCAAGGTTACCATGCAGAATTTATACCACGACGGCGGTTTCAGCAGCATGGGTATGAGTGAAAAAGCCATGAACCAATACGATAAAAGTTTCAGGGAAAGTCTCTGAGCGCCTGTCATTGAAGTGCGCTTTGCCAGGGTGAAAGGAACGGGCCTGATCCTGTTGTTCCCGCCCGTGGCAATAACCGTAATTTCCAACCTTATGGTTTTTTAGGTATATTTGAGAGGATTACTTATCCGAATGAATCGTGGCAAATTATACAAATGAGGAATTGGTTAACGGCATAAAACGCAGGGATAATGCTGTCCTTCATTATGTATACAAGACTTTCTATCCCATCATTCGGGAATTTGTCGTCAGGAATTACGGCAAGGCCGACGATGCCAAAGATGTATTCCAGGAAGCCCTGGTCGTGATATTCAGGAAAACCCAGGAAGAGGAATTCAACCTGCATTCTTCCTTCACCAATTATCTGTATACCGTGTCCAGGTTCATCTGGCTTAAGATGCTGAAAAGAAAAAAGCTTTTGCATGAGAAGCTTACCGAGATCATGCGCCCGCTTGAAATGGAATCGGAAGATGTAATGGATATCGAGGCCAGTCTGGAAAGGAAAGTATACCAATACTATTTTTCCAGGCTTGGGAAGGACTGCAGGGAAATCCTGACCTTGTTCTATAATGAAATGTCATTCAGGCAGATAGCGGAAAAGCTCGGCAAATCTTCTGAGGAATATGTAAGGAAGAGAAAGCATGAATGTAAAGAGCATCTGATCAAAATGATAAAGTCCGATCCCGAGGTTCGGGATGCTGTTGACTAGCCGTCCTGTTCTTCCTCCGGTTGCGGAAAAATGTTATCAGCGCCAGGGTAAACGCCCCGGACACCAGTACCAGCAGTAAACCTATTCTTTTCCTTACAAAAACAGCAGAAGTTTCACCAATCTGAAGGTATCCTGCCCAATAATACGGATGGGTTTTATGCGGATCGGCCGATTCCAGGTAGTGCAGCTTTGACTGCCGCAGGGCTTCGTTTTTGGGCTTCCCATTTTTGATCTGCCGGTAAAATCTGCACATGACGTCAAGTCCGCTTTTGTCTTCAACATTCCACAAGGTCATCACCAGGCTGGGACAGCCTGCATAGAGGAATCCCCTGGCCAGGCTCATAATACCTTCTCCCTTATGCAAAATACCATCGCCGCTTCGGCAGGCACTGAGAACGACCATCCTTGCATTCAGCTGCAGATTGTACAACTCGTAGGTGTTGAGGAAACCCTCATCCGGACCAGAAAGCCATGGATTAAAAACAAGCTTGGAATACATCGGGTTTTGATTATCGATGAGGGTGTGCATGGCCAGATGCAATATTCCGTATTCGGGTGCAAATTTTTTAAATGCTTTTTCTGTGGCCAGGGAGTCGGATAGTTTTCGGCCCCTCAGCAGGGTGGTAATGAGCGAAACCTCTTCAGCAGCGCCCGGCAAAGGATCCAGATGCTCAAGATTGTATTGCCTGAGGGTAGGCAGGAGTTCATTTTTCTTATCATTGGAGTAAGCAGGGGCAACGGCCAACACTTTACGGTTTTGCCTTTTATGGCCCGTAAAGGGCTCTTCCATAAGGAGAGAAGCAGAATAGGAGTAACTCAGGGTGTACTTTCTGATCAGGTAGGGCAGGTTTCTATAGTTGGCAGACCGGTCGCCGTCCGGAAACCGTTGTATTAATATCTCAAAGGGGAGGTAAGAAAGAATTTCATCGGGAACAAGGATGATCTTATCCGACACCAGGTATTTTTCAACGGGTTTGATAAGGGTAAGGTATAATTGATTAGCATAGGTGCAGAACAACCTGAAATGATCCGGCTGGTGACGTAAAGGATCAAAATGCTGCAAATGCTGCAGGATCCCTGAAAGAGCTTTGTTGAATTGCAGCCCTGCAGGCATTTCAACACACTCAATACCCTTCCGGTTCAAGAGAAAGATAAAGACCGTGGAATCATCCATGTTATACTCCAGCAGGTTGTATCCGTTATCAAGAGCGGAAACTAAGTCTTTCCTGGAGACGATTGTGTTTTTGTATTTCAGCTGGTAATAACGCGGATAGTTTTTTTCGAGTGTATCGATCAGCGCTTCATGGTCTCTTTTCAGTTTCAGCAGGTTGTTTTTCCATTTCAGCAATTTCTGTGCGCTGGGAGTGGCTTTTTGCTCCTCTTCATAAATGGTCACTTCAGCAACATAGATTTCCCTGAGGAGATCTTTCTCTTGGTTACCCAGTTTTTGCGGAATGCCGCTAAAGGTGATGGCGGTGTTGTTCTGGATAGACGACAGCAACAGGGCCGCTTTGCTCCTTTCGCTGAAACTAAATGCTTTATCGAGATATTCCTCATTCTCAGTCAATTTAAATAAGTCATGGGCAATATGAATGGCTGCATTAAGGGTAGCTTTTTCATTCTCTGCCAGGAAGAGCCGGCTGTCATAGCTCATGAACCCATGTCTGATGAGGTCGGCGAGCAGGATGGATTGTTCATAGATCATGAGGCTTTTTTTAAGCCATTGCATTGAGCCTGTGGCGGCATATTGTAATTGATATACCCTGCCAATAGCTTTCAGGCTTATGAGGAGGTGTTGTTTGGAAATGATGTTATCAGGCAACGACTCTGATCCGGGAATGAATATATCCTGTCCTGCATATAAAGACAACAATGACTTTTGGTACCAGAATATGGCTTTGTCATAATCGCCCGACAATTCATGGTATTTTCCCATGTTAACCTGCACTTCTGCCAGCTGGGGATTCCGGTTTCCCCAGATGCTGCTGCAGAGTTGCTGGGATTGATCCAGAATGATTTTTGCCTGGGTGAGTTTCCCTTCATCGAGCAGCAGGCCTGAATAATCCGTCAGTATGATGGCCAGCCCTGCGGAGTCTTGATTATGGGCAGCTCTGTTAACCCTGACAGCCAGTTTAAAGTAATGCTCCGAAATCTGATATTCCTTCATTTCCCGGTATGCATTGGCCATATTTCCGTATATGAAAGACTGATAGGACGAGTCCTGTGCCCTGGCGAACTCAATAGCTTTTTTGTACTGATCTATGGCTTTGTCATATTTTTTCATGCGTTTATTGAGCACGCCGAGGCCATTGTATAGTGTGATGACGGCATTTTTATTAAGGCTTGAATAGGACTTCAATTCCTGGTACAACAACAAGGCATTGTGGTAATATTCCTCTGCCTTGCTGTAATCGCCCATTGCAGAATAGGTCCTTCCGATCCGGCTGTATATAAAGCTCAGGTATTCAAGGTTTTTTTCCGCAGCATTCTCCCATATCCTTTGAGCGCGCTGAAACAATTCCAGGGCTTTGTCGTATTGCCAGGTTTCGGAATAAATGCCTCCCAGGTTCAGCAAGGCAGGAATCAGCGCGGTAGAATCCTCCAATTTGCAGTTCCTTGCATATTCGATGGCTTCCAGGAAATTGGTTTTGGCCAGTTCCCAGTCTCCTTTTGCCAGGCAATCGGCTCCCCTGTTATTGAGCGTGTCAGCCATCGAACAATTTGACGCTGCCTGCGCAAACAGGCAGGCGTGATGGGGGCAGAAAAACACAGACGCTGCCAGCAGGAAACCGTATAATCCCCCGTGCAGAATCCTCCGTTCAGGTATTGTAAGGATGAGTTTCAAGACAACCGGTATCAGACTGCAATATTGAATTGAATTTGAATAAAATACAAAATAATTCAAAAAAAAGTGAAAAAAATGAATTGCCGGGGTAACGTTTGGGTTTTTCAGCGGACTACTATATAGAAACCGGAAAACTGATTAAACGAGGCAGCAGAAGTCGGATAAACTAAAATTCATAAGATCATGGAAGCAAAAGGAACTATCAGGATGCAGAAGGTTACGTTGGCAGCAATTAAGGGTAATGTTGAAGTTTTAAGCCGGGAACAATTGAAACAAATTAAAGGCGGAGATAACGATCCGTTGACACCGATAAGAAGATAATAAAAAACCCGTGTTACTGATTATTTAAAGGAATATACAAGATAAGGTTTTCCCTGTATTTGCCGATCCGCGGATCGGGCTGACAACGGGGTAGTGCATGTTGATAAAATTGAAAGGTTGTCAGGTGATTTTTGAGGATCTTTATGGAAATGGATCCCTGCCGGTAACGAAATGGCAGGTGAGCGCCTGATGATCAATGGTGAACGGACGAAAGGGCAAGACGCGTATTTGGCTCGGGCAAGGCTATGCAAAATGACTATTTCAGGGGCTCTTAAAGAGTCTCTGAGGGCAAGGGTTGATCATAGAGCGGCACTTATTTGGTGCGGCAGTCTGTTTTAATAGTATGAACATAATGACTTAGACTACAAAAATCCAATAACAAATGAAAAACGAACTTGATTATTCTGTTTATATCGAGCGTTATCTTGACGGCGAAATGTCGCAGGAGGAGAGACTTTGGTTTACCCGGGAGCTCAGGGGGAATCCAGGACTTAAAAGGGAGCTCGGTTTTCGGGAGAGGCTGAATGTGGCCATTGGCGAACCGGAAATAATGGATTTCAGAAAGCAACTCGAGTCGGTTTTTAATGAGTCCCGTGTTGCCGTTGAGCACAAATCCCATCACCTGCCACACAGGGGAAGAATAGCTGCCATTTCCTCTTCCCTGGCGGTCGCATTGGGCGGGATGCTCCTGCTTTGGTTGTTATTTCACAACCAGGACAACCAGCAGCTTTATGATAAGTACTTTATTCCTGCCGAAGCAGGAATGACTTTCCGGTCTCAGGACAGGCAGGAAAACGATGAACTGCAAATGGCCATGCAGTATTATACCGCCGGAAAATATGAAGAGGCCCTTTCCCATTTTGAAAATATTTTGCGGGATGATCCTACGAGGCTGGGGCTGAATCTCTATTCCGGTATTTCCCAGATGGAGGTGAAAAGGTACCAGGATGCCAACCGGTCATTTCGCAGGATCATTGACAACCATTATATCCTCTACCTTGAACAGGCGGAATGGTACCTTGCTTTCTGCTATCTGATGACAGATGATCTCAAAAAGGCAAGGGAGCAATTCATGATCATCGAAGACCGAAAGGGGTATTATCAGCACCAGGCACGTAAAATACTCAGGAGAATCTGATGGTTCTTACTCATTTCGCATTTCACCATTTACCATCATTTTAAATGATTTTTAGAAAATTCATAAAATGGATTGTCAACTGGACCAGCCTTCAGATTGACCTGAATCATAAGCCGGGGAGGGGAGAAAGATCATTTGCATCGCTGGAGAAGAAAGTCCGGGAACTGGAGAAGCTTATTGAGCACATGTCAGCTGAAAATGATGAGATCCAGACTGCCTTCTTCAGAAGTCTGTATCATGAGATCCGGACGCCGATGAATTCAATTCTCGGATTCTCATCCTTGTTGCACAATGATAATCTCACAGCCGAAAAGCGCAACCTGTACACGGATCAGGTCTGGAAAAGCAGCATCGTGTTTTTGCAGCTGATCGATGATCTGGTTGAAGCCTCACTCCTTGAAACACACCGTATAAGGCTGGAGCCCTGCTGGTTTTCATTGACTGAGATGCTTCAGGAGGTCTATGCATCCTGCAACCGGTATCGCCATATGCAGGATAAAACCAGTATTGTTCTTTTACTTAACAAGCCGAAGGATCAGCACAATATGCACATAGAAGCTGACCGAAAGCGTTTGCATCAGATGGTGGAATGCCTTGTAACAGATTGTATAATGGGAACTGAAAGAGGGATCATTGAGATGGGATGCGTCCCTATTTTGAACAACGGATTGAGTTTTTATATAAAAACCACGCCGGCAGGTCAGATAGACATTGCCAACGGTGAGCCTGCTATGCGAAAGGTTGGAATAAACTCAGACAGTTATGGACTGCAGATTCGCAGAAGGATAGCTGAAAGGCTTTTGACACTGATGGAAGGTAATGTCACCTCCGACAGGAACAAGGGCACAACTACCCTGAGATTGGTATTGAGTCCGGTTAATATTTGCAGTACCGGCGTAATTGGGGATAGAAAGCCGGATCATAATAGAATGGCTATTTAATGAAATTAACTCCGTCGTTAGGCTCAAATTGTCGTTATTGGTTATTCCGTTAAAGGATATGTCGTTATGCCCAAACCGATGTTATCTTTATTCATGTTAGGCGCAGTTTGATGATAGGTGCAACAGGGCAAGTCCGGTACGTTTTGTTTCGTACCTCATAAGGTGCAGCGCGCGTTAATCTCTCATTTCGCGCGCTGTTTTTTAATGAAGCCCGGTTTTCATTTTTTTTCTTATCTTTCCCTTCATCATTCATCCTTATAATCATATCATGAAAACAACACGAAGGAAATTCATCAGCAATACGGCCATTGCCATGGCCGGTATCGGTGCAGGATCTTCACTTCCATTGGGAGTCATGGCTACCGGAAAACAGATTGCCCCGAGCGACAGGATTAATGTTGGACTGATCGGCTGTAAGGGAATGGGGTACGCTGACCTGAAGGCTTTCCTCCTGTGCCCTGAGGTGGTATGCACTGCCCTGTGTGATATAGATCAGCAGGTCCTGG
>CAYMJH010000070.1:0-6548 GCA_964390385.1 uncultured Bacteroidales bacterium
GCTATCCTATGGAATGTTTCAGGCAGGATTGTGGAGGAGATGAGCAGGGAATGACAGTCATGTACAGAATAAAAAATTAAAGCTTAAGTGAAACACCAAGGCTTAACCATGCTATGCCATAACCCAGCTCAGCCATAGCCGCGAAATTGTCAGAGAAGTAATAGCGTGCACCTGCAAAAAAGGAATAAGCAACTCCGCTGCCATGTGCAGAGGAATAATCATAAATTCCCCAATCTCCATAAGATTTGTGTGTTACAATCTTGGCTCCCAGCAATATTCCGCCATACAGATCAAGTTTGTCCACCAGATCCACAAAATGATACGTTCCACGAGCTCCAATTATGAAGGTGGTATATTTATATCCATACTCGTCACCTGCATAATCCGTCCATTTGGATTTATAACCTGAAAAACCCAGATAGGGACCAACACCAAGATTGCCGGGGCCCAGTTTTTCCCTCAGGCAATAGTCACCTGATATAAAAATAGGAGGAACTGTAGTACTGTAATGGGTACCCCAGGTATAATAAGTTGATCCGATCCCAATGCCAAAACTCAATACTTTATCTCCCTGATCGAAGAGCTGAGCTTTGGCTGTCAGGCCTGAACCCAGTAAAAATGTAGTTAAAACAAGACTACTCAATAACAATCTGAATTTTTTCTTCATGGCTATAAAATTAAGGTTTAATAACTCAATCAGTTTTCGCAAAATTATTGATTTCATCGGGATGGTCAAAAATTATTTGATGAATCAGGATATCAATAATAGCAATAAAATTCGTTATATCATTCAAAATAATTTTGTTGACATCATTTTTTTTCTAAAACAAGATACGTAAATTAATAGTTATATTTGTGAAACGATTTTAGCCTGTACCAAATGAATCAACTGATTGGTGAAATTACGCAGATCATCGGTCCCGTGATCGACATAAGCTTTGAATCGGCGGGAACAGCTTTGCCCAGCATCCATGACGCCCTTGAAATTAGCAGGGATGATGGAGAAACCCTGATCGTTGAATGTCAGCAGCACATCGGTGAGAATACCATTCGGACCATTGCCATGGACTCGACCGACGGGTTGAGAAGGGGAATGAAAGCCGTCTCCCTGGGGGGGGCCATTACAATGCCGGTGGGCGAGCAGATCAGGGGACGTCTGCTGAATGTTACCGGAAATCCCATTGACGGGCTGCCCATGGCTATTGATAAAAGCGGAGGATACCAGATCCACTCGAATCCTCCGAAATTCGACCAGCTTTCAACCGAAGCCGAGGTATTATTTACCGGGATCAAGGTCATTGACCTGCTCGAACCCTATCCCAAGGGAGGAAAAGTCGGATTGTTCGGGGGGGCCGGTGTGGGCAAAACCGTCATCATCATGGAACTGATCAACAATATAGCCAAAAAATACGCGGGGCTATCCGTCTTTGCCGGTGTGGGAGAAAGAACAAGGGAAGGCAATGACCTGCTGAGAGATATGATTGAATCGGGCGTCATTAAGTACGGTGATGCCTTCAGGAAAAGCATGGAAGAGGGAGGCTGGGATTTGTCACTTGTTGATGCTGAAGAACTTAAGAAATCACAGGCCATCCTGGTCTTCGGACAGATGAACGAGCCTCCCGGGGCCCGCGCGACGGTTGCCCTTTCAGGGCTTACCGTAGCGGAGTCTTTCCGTGACGGCGACGACAAAAGCGGCGGTAGGGACATCCTGTTCTTTGTCGACAACATATTCAGGTTCACCCAGGCCGGTTCAGAGGTATCGGCGCTGCTCGGACGAATGCCCTCCGCCGTGGGTTACCAGCCTACACTGGCCACTGAAATGGGAATCATGCAGGAAAGGATAACCTCAACAAAGCGGGGCTCCATCACTTCGGTCCAGGCCATCTATGTGCCGGCTGATGACCTTACAGACCCAGCCCCTGCCACTACCTTCTCACACCTTGATGCGACCACGGTACTGGATCGTAAAATCTCCGAGCTGGGCATATATCCGGCTGTCAACCCGCTCGACTCAACCTCGAGGATCCTGGCACCGGAGGTAGTCGGCAAACCGCATTATGAAACCGCACAACGCCTGAAGGAGATCCTGCAGCGATACAAGGAATTGCAGGATATCATCGCCATACTGGGTATGGATGAGCTTTCGGAAAAGGATAAGCTGGTGGTTCACCGGGCAAGAAGGGCACAGCGCTTCCTGTCACAGCCTTTCCAGGTTGCCGAACAGTTCACCGGTACACCCGGCGTTTGGGTGTCCATTGAAGATACGATCAAAGGCTTCAACATGATCCTGAACGGGGAAGTGGATCAATACCCCGAAGCAGCCTTTCATATGATCGGGACCATCGAGGAAGCCATTGCCAAGGGAGAAAAACTGATGGAACAGGCCCGGAAGAATTAAAGCCGCACAGATGTGAAAGTAGAAATCCTTACCCCCGAAAAAAAACTGTATTCAGGTGAGGCCGAACTCGTAAAGGTGCCCGGCACCAAGGGATCCTTCGAGATACTCACCCAGCATGCACCCCTGATCTCAACCCTGGAAAAAGGGAGGATCAAGATCGTTGACAGGCATCATCAGTCGGTTTTCTTTGAGATATCCGGAGGCGTGGTGGAGGTGCACAGGAACAACATTACCATTCTGGCCATGCCATAAATTGCGGAGCTGAATGACCCATTTCATGAGGCGGATCATCGCATTTCTTTTTATTATTGTGCTTTTTCAGCTCACCGTCGCGGGGCAAAGAAAAGTGCTGTTTCCTTCCGCGGACGGGTTGAACATAACCGCCGACCTTTACCTGAAAGACCCTGCTTATCCTTTTATCCTGTTGTTTCACCAGGGAAATTACAGCCGGGGTGAATACAAGGAGATTGCACCCAAGCTGCTGAACCTGAATTACAACTGTCTTTCCGTTGACCTGCGTTCTGGAGGGAAGGTCAATTTCGTTGAAAATGAAACCTGCCGGGAAGCTGCCGGGAAGAAAATTCCCCGCAGCATGCTGGATGCAAGAAACGATATACGCGCGGCCATAAGGTTTGCCGGTGAATTCAATCCTACACCCGTTGTTTTGTTCGGCAGTTCATTTTCCGCTGCCCTTTCGCTGGTGGAAGCCAATCACAATCCTCAGGTCAGGGCCGTTGTAGCCTTCAGTCCGGGCGAATTCTTCCGGCCCGGAATGATGGTTAAGGAATCCCTTCAGGATTTCGATAAGAAGGTTTTTGTCGCTGCCACCCGCGCCGAATATAATTATATCGATAAAATGCTTACCGAAATCCCGGAATCTGCAAAAACGTTTTTCACACCGAAAAACACACCTGGGATTTCCGGCGCCAAAGCCCTCTGGGAATCTTCCGCCGGCCATGCGGAATATTGGCTGGCCCTGCTGATGTTTTTCAAGGATATTAACGGAACCGGCACCGGTATTGAAACAACACAGCCATGAAGATCAAATTTTTGATCATAAGGTTCAGTTCCATCGGCGATATCGTACTGACCACTCCCGTCATCCGCTGCCTGAAACAGCAGGTTGAAGGAAGCATGGTGCATTATGTCACCAAAAGGCAGTATTTACCGCTGCTGCAGGCAAATCCTCATATCGACAGGATCCATTGCCTGGATGATAGCCTTTCAGCCCTGACAGGGGAATTGAAAAACGAGAAATTCGATTATATTATAGACCTGCACCATAACCTGAGGTCTTTCATGATTAAATCAAGGCTGCACAGCTATGATTTTACCTTCCGTAAACTCAACCTCGAAAAGTGGCTTATGGTCAATTTCAAGATTGACCGGCTACCCCGTATTCACATTGTCGACCGTTACCTCGATACCCTTTCCCTGTTCGATGTTGCCAATGACAACCAGGGCCTTGATTATTTCATTCCTGAAAGAGAACAGGTTGATCCCGGTAGTTTGCCCCCTGCTTTCAGCCAGGGCTATATTGCCCTGGTGACGGGAGCCAGGCATACTACCAAACAGCTTCCGGTGAAAAAGCTCGTTACCCTTTGCGACCTGATCGGAAAGCCGGTATTGTTGCTGGGTGGAAAGGAGGACAGGGTGACCGGGGACGCCGTTGCGGGCAGCACAACAACCATCGTTTACAATGCCTGCGGCAAGTTCACGATCAACCAGTCGGCTTCCCTGGTGAAGCAGGCCCGTCTGGTGATTGCGCATGATACCGGACTGATGCATATTGCAGCTGCCTTCAGAAAAAAGATCATATCCCTCTGGGGCAATACCATACCGGAATTTGGCATGTTTCCCTATTTGCCCCATGAAGACTCCCGTATCTTTCAAGTAGAGGGATTATCCTGCCGCCCCTGTTCCAAGATTGGTTATTCGCATTGTCCCAAAGGTCATTTCAGGTGTATGAATGACCTTGATGAAAAGCAGGTTGCCGAACTGGCCCTTGCCTTATTTTAACCTGCAGGCCAAAGTTTTTTAAGCCCCGGCATAACTTATACGCGGAATAAACGTACATAGGTTAATAAAACCTTGTTATTGGAATGTTCTTTTTTGTATATTTATCAGAAAAAGTGAACTCAGCAGACAATCCCGGGAGGGTTTTTACAGTTATTTATTTACTTTTTACTAAAAGCTTTTAACAAAAACCAATGGTAAGCTTAAGGATTTTTTTGGGTTTAGTCCCGAAGACCGCTGAATACGAAGCAGCGATGGATACACTCAGGAAAGAGTACCAGGAACTTACAGCGTTTAACGAATCAAAGGAACTGGCTGATTATCTTGATCTTGAAAAGACCGTTCTGTCTTCTGACTTTGCCCTGAAGAAAAAGCAGATCCAGGAACAAAAATACGCCGATACACCGGAATACAGGCAGGAGAAAGAATTCCTCTCGATGAAAAAGTCGAAGCCGATCCGGCAGTATTATGCGGTGAAAAATTCTGCGGAACTCAAGGAATATCAGTCGACCGAAAATTCCGATTCCCTATCCAGGTATTATCAGCTTGAAAAATTCATACAGTCGCCGGAATTCCTTGAAGTGAAAAGGATGATGTCACAATCGGCCAAGGAAAAATTCAAGGCTTCCGATCTTTTCAAAACCCATGTTCAGCATCAGGAATTGATCAAAAGCTCGAGAATCGCCACTTACCTCGACATGATCAGATCGAAATACTATACCGACTACAAGGCGTTGTCCAGTACCCAGCGGCTGATTGACTTTGAAATGCTCAAAAAGATCGTCGGTTCCGTTGATTTTGAGGTTAAAAAGAACAGCATGGGCGCGAAGGAATTTGAAAAAACGGAGGACCATGCCAGACTGGTCACCTATGAGAAATTATGCAAATCACAGGATATCCAGCATTACCTTGCTTTTACCGGGCTTCCTGGATACAATCTTTTCAAGGAGCTGGAAGGATCCAAGGAGATCAAAAACTTTGAAAAACTGCATGAAACAGTCACTTCACCTGATTTTGAGAAAGAAAAAAAGAAAATAGAAAGCCGGCAGTTTAAGGATACCGACGAATATAAAAAACTGGTTGAATTGCAACAGCTGAAAAAGGCCGACAAAATCCGCCGTTATTTTGCTTACGGGAAGTCGAAACTTTATGAAAACTTTAAAAGGCTGGATGGATCTGACACCATTGCGCAATACGAAGAGCTCGAAAAAACCATAGCCTCTGATGCTTTCCGCAAGGTGAAAGAATATATGCTGCTCCCGGGCAGGAAGAAATATGAATTGTCTGATGAATATAAAACAGAACAGGAATATTTCAGCCGGAAAAATTCCGATAAATTCCAATGGTATTTCAAGGTTAAGGATTCGCATAAATATGACAAAGTCAAAAAATGGAGCCTGACGTTTGCAGAGGATTTTTCCGGCGGGATAGACCGGAAGAAATGGCTTACGCGTTATTTCTGGGGCGACGCGGTGCTGAAGGACAGTTATGCCCTGGCTCATGAAAAACACCTGTATACCGACGGAAAGAACCTGGAAGTGGCCCAGGGAAAACTAAAAATCACAACGAAAAGAGAAAAAATCAAGGGAAAAGCCTGGGATCCTAAACTGGGATTTTTCCCGAAGGAATTCAATTATACTTCAGGCCTGATCAGTACGGGTAACAGCTTCCGTCAGCAATACGGGCTGTTTGAAGCCAAGATAAGACTGAACAAAAGCTATCCCGTTAACCATGCCTTCTGGATGGTATCTGAACAAATGCTGCCTCATATCGACGTGGTCAAGTATGCTAAAAAGCTGAACTTTGGAAATTTCTGGGCGCTCAACGGCGAAAAGGCAGGCAAGAAAGTATCTTCCGCCGCATCAGGCAAATACACCAGTGATTACTTCATTTTTTCCCTGGAATGGTCAAAACAGCAACTGATCTGGAAAATAAACGGCATTCCGGTTATGAATTCAGGCACAGGGATTCCTGAAGCCCCCATGTACCTTAATTTCAGTTCGGGATTGTACCAGGAAGCGGACGGGACTGCCCTTCCGGCCAGTATGGAAATTGACTGGATCAGGTGTTATCAGCATGCCTGATCGCTGGTGTCGTCATCATTAAGGAATCTGTTCACAGGACGTTTTACCGG
>CAYMJH010000070.1:6558-17596 GCA_964390385.1 uncultured Bacteroidales bacterium
AAAAAGAGGCTTTGAAAGAGCCTCTTTTTTTATGAGCCTGAAGAAGCGCTATTCCTTTACAATCCTCAGCACGGCTTCATGTTCATGGCCGGTGCTGACCCTTATCATATAATAACCAGGCCGGAGTTCCTGCAGGTTCAGTACCACCTGTTCCTGAACGTCACGGAAATCATATGTGCTTATGCATTGACTGTTAGGACTGAAGATACTGATCTTTACCCCGGACGGACAGGATGGTAAACGAAGGGTGAAAACATCCCTGACCGGGTTTGGAAATCCAATGATTGGATTGTTCAGCCATTTGTTATCTATGGCCAGGACGGTTACAGGATAGGCTTCAGAGGTTGCAGAACACTCTTTCGTGTTGACGATGACTGCATAACTGCCGCTTTGTGAGGCTACAAAATCCTGCTTCGTTTCTCCCGGAATCGGCATATTCCCGTTGGCAGCGTCAATCCATTGATAGCTTGCTCCCTCTGCATGGGCCTTTAGGTAAGTTCCTTCTCCGGAAACGGATGCATCCACCTGGCGGACAAACAACGTTGTTACGACCAGGCTGTCGCATCCGGTGACAGAGGTGAAACGGCTGGTATGGGTAAGGGACGAAACAATATCATGCTGTACCGTTCCGTCGGGAAATGTATAGCTTTCGCCGCTGCAAAGGGTATCCGATTCATAAGCCGAATACACCGGAAGGGCCATTACCGTTGTTGTGACAAGACTATCACAGCCGAAGGCAGACGTCAGGTGGCTGGTATGCACGACGGTGTCGGCGATACCGGTCTCTGTCCAACCGTCGGGAAATACGTATCCGTCTCCGCTACAGACGAATACCGTTTCTTCGCGGGAATAAACCGGCCAAATGCTTACCTGTACCGGAACCCTGGGTGTGCTTGAACACATATTGCGGGCTTCAACAAAGTACGTTGCATCTTCGGTCAATGCATCGGTAAGGTAGGAGGAGCCCGCAGCCAGGGGAAAGATGTCATGTTCTCCGGCAAACCAAAGCAAAGGATCGCTTCCGGCTGACGACAGGAGCGCACGGGATCCGGAACAAACGCTTTCGTTGTTCACAACAGGGCTCTCGGGAAGAACCAGGGCATATACCTTCATATTCACGCTGGTTCCGTTATTGAGCATATGGTTGTCCAGGGCTGAGGAGCCTGTAATATTGGCATAGATAGACAGTGTCCGGCCTCCTGTTCCGGGATTCACGCTGCCTTGCAGCAACAGGCCGGCACTCTTCCCCGGGGCAATGACGGGAATGCTCCAGCAACCTGAACCTTTATGGTAAGAACCGTTATAGACAATGTATCCCTCCAAAGCGCAGTCGCGGGGAAGCGCGGTGGTCGAAACCACGTTAAAGGCGGTATCAGGCCCGTTGTTGACAATGCTGACCTGGAACAGGACACGGCTCATTTCGCACAGCATGGTGTCCATCACCGATATGTTGACGGCCAGCTCGGCTGTGTCAGCCGGCATTTGGCCAAAGACCATGACCCGGTTCATATCGCGACCGCTGACGTACAAACGGCCGTTCAAATCGGATGATATGCCGTATACCCTGTTAAAGTTATTATTGTAAGGGGATCCCGAAGGAGCAAAGGGTTTCCCGGTGAAGAAACCGGGCTGGCCCAGCACATGATCGGCGTGAGCCCCGTGTTCCCTGGGAACGCCGTTGTAAACCATGACCCTGTTGTTGCCAAACTCGCCTGTGGCCAGCTGTCCCATGGGTGTGACCGCCAAACCAAAGGGATTCAGCATGGTGGAATCGGAAGTCCCCGGGATTGAAATCTTAAAATCAGTGTGGCCTATAACCACTGTAGCGGCATGCTTAAACGATTCGGGGATGGAATCATAGACCACTACTTGATTTGATGAAGCACAGGCTATCAGAAGCCTTCCGTCGGCTGCAAGAGCGAGCCCGCGGGGGCCGGATAATTCATTTGCCTTATCCCCTGCCTTGTTGCTGTTGAAGTTACTCTGTCCTATGGCAAGATCGGCCGGGGCACCATTTATATCCGGTATGGTGTTCCATACCATTACACGGTTATTGTAATAATCAGAAACCAGGAGTTTTCCCGAAGGCGTAACCAGCGCAGCGCAGGGATAGTCCAGTGCAGTCTGTGAAGTCCCCGGTTTCATCGAATTGAAATCCTGCTGGCCCAGCACGACATCAGCCGGCTGACCGTTCTTATTGGGGATGGAATTCCAGATCAATACCCTGTTCTGGGAACCGCAGGTGGCTATCAGTTTATTCCCGTCGGGGCTCCATGCCACACCGTCGAAACTTTCCGCGAACTGTCTGGAGGGACCATAACTGTTCGTGCTGAATCCTGGATTCCCGACTTCCACATCGGCCGGTTGCCCGTCTTTTTCGGGCAGGCTGTACCATATTTTTACCGAACCTCCGAATTGTTCTGCCACAGCCAGCATACCTTTTGAGCTAACAGCCACACCGGTAGGCCCGTACGTCACCGAATCACTGTAATTCATCAGGGAAGTCTCAAAGCCGGGCTGACCAACCACCCTGGCAGCAACCTGAAAATCATTGAAAACCTGTTGCCCCAATAGTCGGAAAGCAGTTGTCAATGCGATGCCGAACAGCAAAAACTTTTTCATGATCCTAATATTAATACGCAATATCTTTTCCAAACTACTTTTACAGGTTATTTTCCCTGATCGTTGCGCATATTACAGCATCAAACGGGCATGAGACCGGAAGGCGGACAGGATTTTCAACGCCAGGCCTTATCAGGCAAAAGATTCATCAGTATCAACCCGAAGCGATGCCCAACTATTTCTCTATTTGGATTTTGACGAAGAAGTGTTTTTGTTGGATAAATGAGAAAAATGATTTCCCGGAGGAAAAGCCCTGGAAGATACGGGATATTACAAATCTTCAGGGTTATTGACCAGGTGCCGGGAGATCGTTTCCCAAAGTTTCTCAAAGTTCAGAGGTTTGGCAATGAAATCATCAAAATGTTGCTTTAGCAGGTTTTCCTTGTCTTCTTTCTGTGCGAATGCGGTAATGGCAATAACCGGGATAAGGCTGTTTATTTCTTTTATAATGGCACAGGCTTCAATGCCATTCATCACAGGCATTTTTATATCCATAAGCACAAGGCAGTTCTTGCCCCGGATTTCCTCCACATAATGAACGGCCTCCAAACCATCATGCGCCCAAACTATTGAAGCGCCCGTTTTATTTAACAACTTCTCGACCAGGAGATAATTGTCAGCTTCATCTTCGGCAACGATAAAGGTGAAGTTGTCGAGTTTTATGGTATCCTGTTTTTCATGCTTTGATTCCGGGAGATCTTTGGGGCCGGCCTGGTCAGGCAATGTAAAATAAACAACAGATCCCTTGCCCAGTTGTGATTCGATGGATATTTCACCTCCCATAATGTTAACAAGCCTTTTAGTGAGCGCAAGACCTATGCCGGTCCCCTGGTAAAACCGGTTTGCACTGGGTTCTATTTTGTGGAAGTCGCTGAATATTCTTTTTTTGTTTGTTTCACTGATGCCTATGCCGGTGTCTTCGACGAAAAATCGAACCATCTTTGCCCCGGTCTTATAGCCATATTTTATCGAGCCGGTTTCGGTGAATTTGCAGGCATTGTTCAACAGGTTGACCAGGACCTGGCGCAGTCGGTAAGGGTCGTTGTACAAGAATAATTTTGGTCCCGGGGGATCATGGCATACCTCTATCGTGAGACCCTTATCATTTTTAAGATCATAAAACTGCTTTAGTTCGATGAGCATGTCATCCACGCAGAAATTTTCCCTGTTCAGCTTGAGTTGATTGGCCTCGATCAGTGAGATGTCGAGGATATCGTTGATGATGGTCAGCAAGGTATCACTGTTGTTCTTTATGGTGGTGATATAGGATTTTTTTTCTTCCGGGTCGAGCATGTCATCATCAAGCAGGCTTGAAAAGCCAATAATGGCGTTCATGGGGGTGCGGACCTCGTGTGACATATTGGTAAGAAAGGCCGATTTAAGCCTGTCGGATTCCTCAGCCTTTTCCTTGGCGATGGTCAGTTCATGGGTCCTATCAGCAACCAGGCTTTCCAGTTCGTTTCTGTGCTTGAGAAGCTCTTCATTCTGAAGGGTGATTTCTTCCTGCTTCTCGGTAAGAAGCGTATTGGCCAAGGACAATTCCCTGGTTCTATCCGAAACCATACCTTCAAGTTCATGCTGCCGGCGTTTTAAAATGACAATCCTTCGCCGGATCAGGGAAATCACGATGGATATAAAAAATACGGACAGTAGTATTCTAAAAATCAATGTGTTCCAGAAGGCAGGTCTGATAAGCAGTTCAACGGATGTCGGTACATTGTTCCAGGTTCCGCCTGGATTTGCAGCTTTAACCATAAAGGTATACCTGTCGGGAGGCAAATTGGTATAGGTGGCAATCTGCTGGTTTCCCACATAGTTCCAATCCCGGTCAAATCCTTCCAGCCTATAGGCATATTGATTATCCCGGGGAGACTGGTAATGCAAGGCAGCATATTCAATACCGATCACATATTCCTTATGTGAAAAGACCAGTTTTTTCATTGAAGTTACCGACCGGGGCAGCATGATGCGACCGTTAATCTTTTCGTTAATGTTCACGGTCTTGTTAAACAATCTTAAACCGGTGATTTTTGTAACAGGAGGGAGTGGTTTATCCACCGCCCTGGTCTGGTCAAAAATATAATAACCTTTGATCCCTCCAAGGTATATTTCACCGGAGGACTTATCCGGTACTATGGCATTGATGGAGAAGAGAGGTGCCTGCATCGTTTGGCCTATGGAAAGAACGTTAACCGATGAATCGGCGGGATTGAAATTGCAAAACCCGATATCGGTGAGCAACCATAAAAGGTGTTCATTGTCTTCAACAATACCTTCCACAAGGTTATTGGTGACCTGTGTAAAGATAAGTTCTCCCGCCTTATTCCGGATCATTTTGTTAAGTCCGCCCAAAGTACCCACCCAATAACTACCTGAACTGTCTTCCAGCAAGGCATAGACGGTATTATGACTGATGCTGGCCGGATCATCTGCCTGATGCATATGACAGCTGAATTCTTCGGTTGCCGGATCAAATTCACATAATCCGCCTTTTTCCGTTCCGATGAGCAAGCGGTTGTCCCTGTCCTCCAAAATGGCCCATACAATGTTGGAACTAATGCTCATGGGATTATCCGGATCGTGCACATATTTTTTGAAGGTTTTGGCTGCAGGATCAAAACGTAAAAGTCCTTCTGTATAAGTACCCAGCCATAAATAGCCGTTTTTGTCCTCATAGAGGGTCAGAATATACGTAGTACCGGGCTGTTTTGCATTCTCAAAGTACCTGATAAAACGTTTGTTGACGGGATCGAACAGGTTCAGTCCCTGGACGGTTCCAACCCATATGTTTCCGTTGCTGCCTTCAATAACCGATCTTACTTCGCTGTGGCTAAGGGAATATGGATTATCCGGTTGATGCTGGTACAAGGTGTATTTTTCCGTGCGGCTATCATAAGTGTTCAGGCCATTTTGCGTACCAATCCACAGTAAACCATGGCGGTCAAACAACAGTGAAAATACCACATTGTTTACCAGGCTATTCGGATTTCCCGGGATGGTGGCAATGCGTCTGAATTTATCCTGGCCTTTATTGAATTTGTTCAATCCGTTCCAGTCGGTTCCGACCCACATCGATCCTGTACGATCCTCCAAAATGGCATAGATGGAGTTTCCGCTAATGCTGGACGGATTGATCTTGTCGTTTTTGTAACGGATAAACCTGCAGGAAAAGCCTGTTGCGGAACCCTGACGTGCATGGTTCTTCTCTTCCATGACCTCAATCTTATTCAGTCCTCCTCCCCATGTTCCGACCCATACGGTACCGGAAAGATCACAATACAGTTCCATAATTATGTTGTGGCTAAGGCTGAATGCATCGTTTGGCTTATGAATGAAGCGGATGAATTCATGGCTTTCAGGGTCAAGCATATTCAATCCATACTCCCAGGTACCGGCCCAGACATTGCCTTTCCGGTCAATACACAAAGAACTTACATTGTTGTTGCTGATGCTTTTCGGATTATCCGGATCATGCCAATAGGTATGAAATTGATTCGTTTTTTTGTCATACCGGTTCAATCCGTTTTGTGTTGCAATCCATAACGAACCGTCCGCAGTTTCGGCTATATCAATGACCTTATTTGAGCTCAGGCTGTTCTCAACGGCTGCAGCTTTATAATGGATAAATCTATAATTTTCATCCTTTTTATCAGGATCATCCGGGGAAACGGATCTCTCTATTTTGTCAAGGCCACCTCCCCAGGTGCCCGCCCAAATTGCACCGGTATGGTCCTTAAAGAGTTTATAAACCGTATTATGGGAAAGGCTGTTCGGATCGTCAGGATCGTGTTTGAACTGTTTGAATTGATCGGTTTCGGGGTAATAGATACACAGGCCATCAAAGGTTCCGATGAAGAGAGCTCCTGCCGTATCCTGGCACAACGTTCGGACATGACCGTTTATAAGCGTGTTCGGATTCTCCTGGACAGGCTGAAACTCTTTAAAATTGTGTCCGTCATAACGATACAATCCCAAATAGGTGCCGAACCACATAAAACCTTCACGGTCCTGGAAGATACATACGATAGAACCGTTATTAAAGCCTTCTTCGTTGTCAAAATGGGTAAATTCAATTCCCGTATCCTGTGCTCCCAGGAAGTAATTCGTGAAAGTAAAACGCAAAATCAAAACGAAAGAGACAAATCCATATCGGAAAAATGCTGTCATACGATGCACCTTTACACGAACATACCTGATATTGCCTGTATGTTAAGATAATGAAATTGTTCGATAATAACAATGCAAAAACCTTATATTTCACCGGCAATGGCAGATAAAACGAAAAAGAGACACAACGGGGTGATAAAAGGAAATTAACCAGGGAAAAACCAGGTTGATTCAGGCCAATCGCATATTAAGGAATCAGATATGAACAGACAGGCAGCTTACCCATAGGTCAGTGTGAGGGTGAGTGTGAGAACTGAGCAATCAGCGTGAAAGTGTTCGCTCCCGCTCTCACTCTCACGCTGATTCAGTAGCCCCACCAGAACTATCGGGACTATAAAAACAATCTAAAACCATTGAAGTATCTGAATATTAATTATCTTCGTAGGGGTACAATTATGGGGTACAACTATGGCAAAATTATTTACAACATCACGGTGGTTGCGTAGGTATGGCAGCAAAAACGGACATCAGGTTTTTATCAGAGTACGCATGCACAACGGCTTTGAAACTGAAATTCCAGTGTACGATTATATTAATAATAACAGACTACCTATAAGTGTAAAGAAAGAGAACTGGAACAAAGGTTACGTCACAGGGGGAGTTTACCATATACCGATACGTTATATAAATATATTGTTATCAAAAGTGGAACGTGACGTCAGGGATGCAGTCAATGAACTTGTTGAGAAAAACATTCTTATAACACGAGAGAATATAATTAAGTTAACATATATAAATGAGGATAGTGCAGTCGAGAACGAAAGAAGAATTGGTTTAGGAGAGATTATTGTAAATGAAGATGGTGGAGCATTTGCAAGTCCAGACGAATTCGTTGATTTTATAACTGAAAGTGAAGACCCCAAGTTTGACAAGTTGAAAAAGTCGATGGGATTATACAAGAAACAATATATATTGGATTATTGGGATGATTTCATTCGGGAGTATGCACCTGATTCTTATAATACACCACGATATGTAATTGAAGAATACATTAAAAACACTCAGGATAATTGTATTGTAACGGATTTTTCAAGCGCATGGCTGGAACGGTTTTTTAAACACATAATAAAGGAAGGTTACTCATTCAAAAAAGACGGCACAAATAGAAAACCTTACACAATCACCACTGTTGTTAAATATCTCAAGCATTTAAAAGCGTTTGGTGACTATCTGTTTGTAGAGCAGAAAATACTTGACAATCAGGATTACAAACGTTTTGATTTAAAGAAGAAGACCAAGAAACAGTCATTGATAAAATATCATCCCGAACCTTACATTAACACTCACGCACTCTACAAGAAGGAATTTGATTGGTTTTACTATTTCAAATTTGAAGACAAGAAACTTGAAAGGGCACGTGATATGTTTATAATACAAACGTGGCTTGGTGGATTACGTCATGTAGATTTTTACAAACTATCAAAAGAAAATCTTCACAAAGATTCAAATGGACTTTACAGAATATGGTTTGAACAACAAAAAACGGAAGGAGAAGTCATTAACAAGATTAACCAGAACTATCTTGTTCCAATCTTTGAAAGGTATTCTGACGGTTTTCCTGAGTTTTTCGAAGTACATGATTATAATGATTTGCTAAAAAAAGCCGCAATTAAAGCAGGTCTGAATAGAAAATTAAGATTCCGATATGAATATGCCAACGCCAGTGATGCAACAGAAGAATGGCTTCCAATTCATGATATGATATCCAACAGTTGGGCAAGAAATTGCGCAGTCTCAATTTTATGTGAACTGGGGTATCCAGACTATCGTATTGCCAAATTTACTGGGCATAAGGACTTGGAAATGATAAATCACTATAAGAAGATACACCCCAAAGAAGTCGATTCAATGATTGATGATGTTAAGCCAGTAATTGTCAATGTTTTATAAAAATTTATAAAAATTTTTACGATTAAGATTTACAGATAAGAAAAATTTACTTTGGGAAAAATTTTTGTTTCGAGAAACTGTTGAAGACTATTGGCTACCCTGAATTTTGCTTTTTTAAGCAAGAAAATCTTGAACCATTGTAAGTTCATTGTGATTTTTCTCGTGTAGCACCCCGCCCATAAACACCCCCTGCCTACCCCGTAGGGGGATAGAAGGTATATTTTTACCCCCCCCGCCTGTTTTAACTACTGAACGTATTTATGTTAAACACCAAACATAAATGAACGACTTAGTAAACAACTCAGCGAAAAAATCACCACCACGTGTTTCAGACTTATTTCTGGAACTTGGGGATGACGCATTCTTCATCAATTCCGATTGTGTTTTTTCGAAGAATCGGATTATAGTTAAAAATAGAATTTACCTGATTCTGGATTTATTGGATAATGGTGGCTTTCGCCTCAACCACATTAAGTTCATGCATGCATACTTGAAAGGCTTTGATGCTTTCATTGTGGGGATTGACATAGTAAAAGGAGAGGTTATTTATCGACACCATCGCCTTGATAATGGCATGCTGCCATGCGATTGGCTTATCATTGATTTGGATTATTTTGAAACAGAGGTTAATGAAAATACAATAAGATTTTCGTGCACAAAGAAGCAGCAAATAAATGACAACAAATGAATGCTATTAATGAACTGATTACCCAGATAACTAATGCTCCTGAAGACTTTACTCACCTCCAAATATTCTTGCATCGTGCCCAGACAAGATTAGAACCAGAATTCGGACGGAAATTTCTTTTTATATCGCATGATTCCTTTGGTCTGGTAAAGTTAATTGACTTGTCAGTTGAAAATAATTTTGTCCATCTGGTTCTGGAAGATGCTACCACTGGTCAGTCAGCACCATTCACTATTGATATCAAGGACAAATCTTTCCAGTTTCTGATGATTGCATGGGAAGATGTTCAGGACATCTACTGTCATGATAAAAATACCAGTTCTATATGCTATGACCTGCTGGAATTTGAATTTTAATTAGAAATGGAGAGTAACCAGACCAATATAGCCAGAGATTATAGCCATTTGAACAAACTTGAGTATTTCCGTCCCAATGTTGTCAGGCTTGATTTACCAATTATCCTGACTGAAAATAAAATGCTGGTACTAAATATGCCATATCTTAAATTGGAAGGTGAGCATTCTGATGCAATTCGGCTGCTGGATGTTTGGGATAATGATAACTATGTTTTTCTGAAGATAGAGCACCTTCAAACTGGAAAAATCAGCACATTATCATGGTCGCTTGATTATACTGGAACATATTGGCTCTGGTCACTCTCAAGCCTTGAATTTATCGAAAATGCTCTTCTCTCAACGAAACATTAAATTTTACTATGGCTGAATTGAACTCTGGTTTTGCACGTTTTTATATGTACTGGAAAATACAAATTCCTGTAACCATGCTTTAAATGATGGATTATCCTGAAATTCCTTGAATAATTCAACGCCAGAGGTCATTGATTGTAAAATCGCTCTGATTAATGCTGCATCACTCTCAATCTTTGCTGTTGTTTTATCTGAATTTTTCATTGCATTCTGGTAGGCTTCGTTCTTTGCAACTTCTTCAGGTAAAGCAGCAATTTGATTCCTTACTTTATCAGTATCACTCCATTTTATATCACCAAATCGTGTATTAAATTCATTAATGATATTGGTCAATGTATCTATCTCTGGCTCTCTAACACCTGTGGCAGTTCCAATCATCACTGGTTCAATTTCACTATCCTTGTTTTCCAGAATTATTGCCTGTTCTTCTAAGATATTATTCTTATAACTATCAAAATCTACTGCTTCCAAGATACCAGCAGATAAATCATCTTCGATTGGTGATGGTAATTTTGCAACTAACAGGTTTAGAAAGATGGATAGTTTTTCCCATTCCTGACTGCCGTATGGCATTATCGCTGCAAGAAAAGAATATGTACGTATAAAGGCTTTGACACTGCTTTTAAACTCAACCTGACCATTCTCATCCAGTTGCTGATAAAGTGTTACACATTGGTCAATTGTCGGGTCTATCTTGTCACGTTCTGCATCACACAGTAATAATTCAACCACATTATTAACATGTTGCTGATTAAAAACCTGATACCTTTCCATGATAACTATCAGGTCATTCAACCTATTCGGGTCAGTTTCCGTAGATAAGATTGTTGTTTTGTAATACTGCTGAAATGCTTCTTGTATAACCTCAACTTTGTTAGCAAAGTCCAATACGAATGTGTCTTTTTTCAGTGGGTGCGCTCTGTTCAGGCGTGACAATGTTTGAACTGCTTTTATACCAGACAGC
>CAYMJH010000071.1:0-5078 GCA_964390385.1 uncultured Bacteroidales bacterium
GTTAGACTGTTAGACTGTTAGACTGTTAGACTGTTAGACTGTTAGACTGTTAGACCAGAAGACTGCATGACTTGTAGACTTTCTGACTTAATTTCAAATCACCAAATATTATTCCCTGCATGTTTGCCTTGTTATTTGATCGGATAGTCCGGTTCCCGGTTAGTATATTTTGAATCAAAAAAAGTTTTGCAGTATGATTTTTTTCTTTAGCTTTGCACCGCTCTTTTTTTGTTGGTGGCATAGCTCATCCCGATGCAATCGGGAGGACTGAAAATCCTCAAGGCTAAACTTGAGAAATATATTTAAATGGTGGCATAGCTCAGTTGGTAGAGCAACGGACTGAAAATCCGTGTGTCCCTGGTTCGATTCCAGGTGCTACCACAAATAAATAAACCCTTGTTAATAATTATGTTAGCAAGGGTTCTTGATTTTAAGGGCGTTTCGGGGATCAGTTAATGATTAGAATCAGGCTCTTCTACCATGCCAGGTATCAGAAATTCCGGAGTTTCTTTATCATATTCCTGATATCAACATAACTGGCTTTCGTTACACCAATAACCTTTATTCTGGTATTTTCCGGTGCGAAAATTAGCCTTCACATAAAACTCCTGTTTTGTCCATTTGTCCCTGAACTTAAAGTCAATTTGACCTTGCACAGAAAAAGGGTGGTATATAATTCATAGGGCAGGCCACAAAAAAAGGCTACTTTCAGGAGCAGCCTCAATTATATTTTTTTTGAATAACGGACCTTACCTCATCACCAGCATTTTCCTATTCATATCAAACCTGCCGCGTGTGTTGCTAACCTGTATACTGCAAATGTATGTATCAGCAGGTACCGGTGCGCCAGAGTTATCCGTGCCATCCCATACAAATTCGTATTTTCCAACCATTCTGTCTTGGAACTCCACAGCATGAATTAACTTTCCATTGGTACTGAAGATCCTGATCTGCACAGATGAAGGTATTGCCAGAAAATAATGTATAGTGGCACTTTCACTGAATGGATTCGGATAATTAGGATACAACCGGAATCCTTCTGCCGCATAATCTGTCATATCGGTCGAAGTGACAACATAATTGCTGACTAATTCTATCCCATTTCCGATGCCAAGATTTCTGCTGTACTGCTTATCTGTCGCATTGTTCCAATGTTCGTGGACGCCCAGGTTGCCCAATACAGTTCCATCTTTCTCCGGATCATATTCAATATCGGGTGGCCAGTTCTTCGGATCTGCTGCCTGATGGAGGAAATCATCTGTTCCCGCGAAATGAGGAAACGGTCCCTTGTGCGATGTAGAAGGATCTCCTTCTGTAGGATGATCCAGATCGAATTCTTCATACAGAAAATCAAAGCATACCGATTGGATGGCTACCGGATCCTGTGAAAGAAATAAAGAATTGGGATAATCGGCATTTGCCATAGTAGTACCACCATCACCAAAGGGTTTCATACGCCATTTAATAGGCGGATGTCCCCAGTTTGTCGATCCCCAGAGTCCGTCAATCAGATAGAGTATAGTCTTTCCTCCGAGATCTTTATGCCCCATTATATCAACAAAGCAGCGGTAAACCCCATATTCTCCATTAGGGGGCTTATCTTCCTCATGTGCGTCCGGAACAGGTAATGAGGCATGTAAATGCCAGGCATCTCCAATGATTGCAATAGAGCCAAAATGATTTTTACTGGTCAGAGAAATACCTGCGCGATGATGCTTTTTAAAAACCGGAACGTTGATCATATATTCGGCGTCAATATAATCCTGGGGCAGATAATCTGAAGAACTTCCGTCACTTCCGAAAATAACCTTATCCGATGTTGGTAAAATATTATACAGACTTGAACTATTCCAGTATTTTACATCCGGAAATGCAGGGCTGCATTTTTCATAGGTATCTGATATCATGGAACAGTTGGGATCACCTATACCGATATCAGACTGAGCAACTCCGGCTTTATTGATCAATTGATTCAAAATGGCATAACAGATCTGGGGAGAGGTATTTATTCCATCTTCCCCGTAGTAAACGGCATTCATGTTAATTTTAATGACAATTTCTTCACCGGTTTTATAACCTTTGTCTCCCCTGCCATGTGTGTTGTTATAGTACCTGAATATTGCATCCCAGGCATTTTCATCACTTAATGTTCCGGTCAATTTTTGAAGTCCTTCAGACAACATGGCGTTCACCACTGCCTGATCTGTATTTTTATCTTTATACCAGTAATCATTTTCAACATTCGAACATTCTGTATTGGTGGCATCCGGGTCATGCATCCAAACCACCCGTCCGGGGAATATTCCCTTACCCTCTCCAATGGGCTCATTCCCGGGCTGATATCCCTGGTAATCCGTTGCCAGGCTTCGGTTGGTCGTGCTGACTATGGTTAAAGCACCGGCAGCCAGTCCTAAAATTACGAACATGGAGCCCAGGAGATACTTCGACTGGATAATCCTTTCCCGCGCCTTACGGAAGAAAAGTGTAAAGGAGGAAATTCCAATCAGATACATTATGAAAGAAGATGCCAGCGGAGCAGCAGCTTTCATACAGGGGTAAGCGGCCCTGGAGGGCTTAGGAATGACTCTTATCAGAAACCATAGAAGTGAACCGAGTCCCAGTATAAAAAAAGGTACACGGAACCATGATTTTTTACAGACGGTAATGATTGTTTTCATTGTATGAATTTTCTGGTGTCTGTTTTATTGATACCAAAACAAGGATCAGCTGAATGGTATTTGTTCGAAAGCAATATATACGGTCAGCCTGAATACTTCCTGATTGAATCCAACTTGTTTTCCAAACAGATATAAATATAACCTATAATATCAATCAAGTCAATAGTTCGTGCTATATTATCAGATTGGTTGCAGATTTAAAGAAGTCGTTGTATTTCGCAAACGCGGGGTAAAAAAATTACAACCAGAACCCGACCCGGGAAACCGGACCAGTTTTTTCCGGAAAAGAATCAGAATATTTATTACCTTTTATCCTGTTTTTTAATTGTTGAATCAAAAAAACTTCAATGAAAAGGCGTCAATTCATCAAATCCACGGCCATGGCTGCCCCCGTAATAAGTCTTTTTCCGGCCGATCTCTCAGGTATAATATCAGATAAAGCATCCGGCAGGATGGAGAAGAGATCGCTGGGCCGGACCGGTGAGATGCTTTCCGTGATCGGATTCGGTGGCATCGTGGTGATGGATGCCACGCCGGAAGGTGCATCAACCGTGGTAAAGCTGGCCATCGACTCGGGCATCAACTATTTTGATGTGGCTCCTTCTTATGGCGACGCGGAGATAAAACTTGGTCCCGCCCTTGAACCCTACAGGAAAGATGTCTTTCTTGCCTGCAAGACCACAAAACGTTCAAAGGCTGAAGCCCGCGAGGAACTGGAACAATCCCTCCGGCATCTTCGTACGGATCATTTTGACCTCTACCAGTTTCATGCGGTGACAACCCTCGAAGAGGTGGATGCCATCTTCAATCCGGGCGGCGCAGTTGAAGCCTTCCGGGAAGCCCGCGAAGAGGGCAAGATCCGCTTCATCGGCTTCTCGGCCCATTCCGTCGAGGCCGCCATGGCCATGATGGACCGGTTTGATTTCGACACCATCCTCTTCCCGGTGAACTTTGCCACCTGGCATGCCGGGAATTTCGGTCCCCGGGTGCTGGCCCGCGCACAGGAGAAAAAGATGGGCATCCTGGCCCTGAAAGCCATGGCAAAAGGACCCTGGCCGCAGGGGGCTGACCGGACCCGGTATCCCAAATGCTGGTATGAACCCCTGGCTGAACCCGAAGACGCCCGGATGGGACTGCGGTTCACCCTCTCCCACCCGGTTACCGCAGCTGTGCCACCCGGAGAAGAGGCATTGTTCAGGCTGGCATTGGGTCTTTCCGACCGGTTGCAGCCGCTGGAAAAGGCCGAAGTTGAATCGATCAGGGAAGAAGGCTTAAAGACAAATCCGCTGTTCAGGTTTAACGGGTGATGCAAGGCATTCTCTTTCATCATTCTCTTTCATCATTCTCATTCTCATTCCCGCTCTGTTTCCCCTCAGAGTCACCCCTGTGGTTACTATATTACAGAATGTATCTTATGGTAACGGAGAATGGTGATCAACTAAAAAGGGGACTCTGAGGTTCTCACCTCCCCTCAGAGTCACCCCTGTGGCTAATATATTACAGAATGAATTTTATTATAATGGAAAATGCTGATAACCTATAAAGGGGACTCTGAGGTTCCAATGATCTTTCTCTCAATCAAATCTTCATAATGAACCACATCATAGGATTTCCCCTCAGAGTCACTCGAAGAGGACTCTGAGGGAAAGGGCATATTCTGATAAAAAGAAGCACTTGAATGAATGTAATCTACGGGATCATCAACAATTGACCAAATGCCTTTCATTGGATTATTATGCATGTATTCCAGTTTCTGAACAATAATTTTCACTGAATAACATTTTTTTGCATCAAAGGAAGGTTGAAAGATATTGTGTTTCTTGCCTTTTTGTTTTTCGTTCGGATCAATTTTCCTGGAAAGTGCATTCAACATATCATAACGTTTTGAGGTCTCAAGTCTTTTTACAATCTCGTATGCCATAAATCTCTTTCCTTCCCCGATTAATGTATTCAGTGATCTTTTTGAATCTGCGATAAAAAATAAGGCATGTAAATGATTTGGCATGATAACATAACCGGCAACATAGCATTTTTCCGATTTTAAACGATCAAACCATTTATAGATAAAGTCATAGAAATTCGTTATCTCGAACAAAGGCAACCAGTTATAACAAGTGATTGTACAAAAATAAAATTCGAATTTATCTATATGCGGGATATGAGTAGCCATAAATTGCTGATAACGGTGTTGAATGATAAAGATAATAAAAATTTGGTTCCTCATTTCCTCAGAGTCCTCTTCGAGTGACTCTGAGGGGAGAGTAAAAACAGAGCTCGCAAGGTATTTTCTTTCATCATTTTCATTCTCATTCTCGCTCTGTTTCCCCTCAGAGTCACCCCTCAGTGTTCCTCAGAGTCCTCTTCGAGTGACTCTGAGGGGAGAGTAATGAAGTAAAAAAC
>CAYMJH010000071.1:5178-12946 GCA_964390385.1 uncultured Bacteroidales bacterium
AGAGCCCGACAAGCATTCTCTTTCATCATTCTCATTCTCATTCCCGCTCTGTTTTAACGCTGAGGGGAGAGTGAGGAACAGAATGAGAAACAGAATGAGAATGAAGTAAAAAACAGAGCCCGACAAGCATTCTCTTTCATCATTCTCATTCTCATTCCCGCTCTGTTTTCTGAGGGGAGAGTAAAAAAAGGGGACGCAGCATTTTAGTGCCCTTGCGTCCCCTTGAGCCATGAAAGGATACGTGTTATCCTTATTCAATCAGGATCCTTCTGCAAACAGATGCGCTTCCGGATTGCAGCCGGAGGTTATAGACACCAAGGACCAATCCGTCAATGCTGAGCAGTTTGCTGTAGTCTCCTGCCGCGGTTTTCAGCTCTTCGGCATGGATCACCTGGCCGGTCATATTGAGCAATTTCAGTGTAATGTTCTCTGATTGCGGGATCTTCATTACCATCATAAATTCACCATGGGAAGGATTGGGGTAGATCAGCAGGGAGTTTGCCCAGTTTGCCTCTTCCATTGCATTGGTAACATTCACCGTCATGGTAATCGTGTTGGACACTGCCGGCACCCCGTTGACGCACAATGCGTCAGAAGTCATTGTGCAGTTTACCTGGTCACCGTCATGCAGTCCCGAGATCTTTAATTCACCCGTATTCGGACCGATGGTATTGCCATTCAGTTTCCACTGATATAAGGGCGAGGGGATATCATTGTCGTTGATGGCTGAAAAAGTCACTTCCGCTCCCTGGTCAATGACATTACCGGGAGAGACCTGGATACTGACGCTGGCCGTGTAACCGGAATTGATGGTAACGACCGCAGCATCCTCCTGCCCCCAGCAGCCTTCGGCGCTTCTTGCCCTGAAATAATAGGTGCCGGAAGTGGATATTGCTTTTGACGTGGACGGCTCAGCCGTGCTGGTGCCGTTGGCCGTTGTACCCTGGAAATAGATCGTACCTCCCGAACCGCCGGATGCATTCAATGTTGTGCTGTTGCAGAATGATCCTTCACCGGAAACCGTTGTTGCTCCGGGGGCAGGATTTATGGTTGCCGTTGCTGTTCCCTGTGGGCCCCAGCATCCGCCTGAACTTCTTGCCCTGAAATAATAGGTACCGGAAGCCGAAACGGTTTTGGAGGTTACGGCCTCAGCCGTGTTTGTCCCTTCACTGGTTGTCCCCTGGTAATAAATAGTTCCGCCTGAACCACCTGTTGCCGTCAGTGTAATGGTTCCGCAGGATGCTCCGCCACCGGAAACTGTGGTGGCAGCGGGCGCGCTGTTTATGGTAACGGTCGCGCTTCCCTGGCTGCCCCAGCATCCGCCTGAATTCCTGGACCTGAAATAATAGGTGCCGGAGGAGGAGACGGTTTTTGAAGTGACCGCTTCTGCGATACTGGTTCCGCCGCTGGTTGTCCCCTGGAAATAAATGGTGCCTCCCGAGCCACCAGATGCCGTCAATGCGGTACTGCCGCAATAGGTTCCGCCACCGGCCACAGTGGTCGCCGAAGGTACGCCTATGGTAACGGTTGCACTTCCCTGGTCACTCCAGCAGCCGCCTGCACTTCTTGCCCTGAAATAATAGGTACCTGAAGTTGACACGGTGGCAGTCGTGCCGGGTTTTGTCGTGCTGGTGCCATTGCTTACGTTTCCCTGGTAATAAATGGTGCCGCCTGAACCGCCTGATGCAGTGAGCGTTGTGGTGCCGCAATAGGTTCCCCCGCCGGAAACCGTCACATCGCCGGGTTTATTTATGGTAACCGTTGCACTGCCTTCTTTTCCCCAGCAACCCTGAGCATTTCTTGCCCTGAAATAATAGGTGCCGGAGGAAGTAACCGTGTGTGACGTTTGTGGTTTATCGGTGAGCGTACCGTTCGAGTTTCTTGCCTGCCAGTAAATAGTGCCTCCCGTGCCCCCTGATGCGGTTAAGGCGGCATCGTTGCAATAGGTGCCTCCTCCGGAAACCGTCACTGCTCCGGGTTGTGGCAATACGGTGACCGTTGCACTGCCCTGATTCCCCCAGCATCCTGCCGCCGTTCTCGCCCTGAAATAATAAGTGCCCGAGGTATTCACCAATTCTGATGTGGAAGGATCTTCTGTACTTCCGCCGTGAGATTGTGTGCCCTGGAAGTAAATAGTGCCGGGTTCACCCCCTGATGCAGTAAGCGTTGTCCTGCCGCAAACCGTTCCGCCGCCGGACACAGTTATTTCTCCCGGCACAGGGTTCAGGGTTATGGTTGCGCTTCCCGGCGTACCCCAGCATCCCGCCTCGCTCCTGGCCCTGAAATAATAGGTACCTGACGAGGTAACCGTTGCTGAAGTGCCGGGATGCTCCGTGCTTACCCCATTTGAATTCTTTCCCTGGAAATAAATGGTTCCGCCTGAACCGCCGGTAGCAGATAAACCTCTGCTGTTAGCGCAGTAAGTTCCGCCCCCTAAAACGTTCACCGCTCCCGGGATACAGGATTGACGCCTGTAAGCTAATGTATAGGATCCACCTGCTGATGGTTCTCCCCATCCACCTAATGTACCTTTAACAATTACATAAATATATCCGCTTGAAGATGAGGTATAACTTACCGTTGCCCCATTACTGCCGCAACCACTGTTATCATAGGCAAGCTGGCTGCACCCTGAGTTTTGTATTATCAGATGTGTACTGTAATTCGATGTCGCACCGTCACCGCATCCGGTTTTAAAGGTATATACATACCCTTCTAGTATGGGAACCCGGTAGTTTTTGCCAAGATCTTCACCATGGCTTGAACTATGCGTTTGCCAGGCAGTAGTTGGAGTAATGTCGTAATCGTAACCAACGTTCACAAACCAAACATATCTCGAATTAAAATGGGATATATGGCCATCAATTTCCACATCATAGATTTCACACGTGACACGAACCGGACTGCAGGTACGTGTTGCAAACGGGCAATCAAATTCGGCAAGGCTTGCCGCATCTCCTGCAAGCAATTCATAATGCGCACTATGACCGTTCGAAGAACTCCATTCCAAACGTCTTGCAATATTGCCGTAATGATGGCTAGTGCCTGAAACCAGAAAACTTTTCATGGATGACTTAATCGTAACAGGGGAAGCCTCAATGTCGTCATCCGCCCCGTCACTGAAACTGAGTGTATAATCGGCTGCCTTTACAGGCATGAAGATCAATAAAATCAACGGCAATAACAGGTGCCGAAGATAATCTCTGAAATAGATGGGGTTTTTCATGGCTGATAGTTATTAAGGTGATTGAATGAAATAGAAAATCACCTCAAAGTACCATGATAAACTGGGATAAATCAAAAATTTGTGGTCAAGTGCACAGCCCAGGGATGAACGGCAGGAAGGCAGGGATGAAAGATGTCGGTTACTCCGGGCATTCCCCCGCCTTCAGCAGCACTTTTTCCTCCTGCCACAAGGTTAACTTGCCACTGTAGCCAAATCCCAGCAGGGAGAGATCAAAACCGCAGGCCCCGATAAACTGGCATTTGGCCTGCTGGCAGGGAGGGGTGAAGGTATAATCCCCGCCGATGAGGAAGGCGGTCTGGATCCAGGGAACAACAGATTCACCGAAAATCTGCAGTTCCAGCCTCGGAAAGGCGAGGCCGAAATTGACGCCGATGGCCGAGGAAGCTCCGGTCTGGGCAATGTTCTTATTCATGCTCTGGTCACCCATGGATGCATTGGCATCCACGGTTGTTCCGTTGTATTTCAGTCCGGTGGTTGACTTATAATCAAATTTAACCTCTACCTGGGCCGATCCGTCAATAGGCACAACGCAGTTTATAACAAACAAAACCTTGACGTTGATCGTAACCGGAATACCGTAAACCAGCATGGGAAATTTCAGCAAAACCACGGGAAAATCGAAGGTTATGCCGTCATTGCCTGATCCCGCTACCGTCAGATTGAGCGTAAGGTCCCCGCTCACGTCAACATTTTTTTGTTCAAATTTTTTAAGCTCGCCGTCCTCGTATTCAATGTCCGTCCCGGAGTAGAAATTATTGATGGAGCCTTTGGCCAGAAATCTTGCCTTGACAGGCTGAACAAGGTCTTTTGTGACCTCGAATTCCACGTTCGCACATGAATCAGTAAAATCAAACTTGATCCGGTAGGAATATTCGCCATAGGTGAATTCGAACTCAAAATCATCGGCCTCAGTCGATTTGTATGCTATGTTCTTTCCCTGCATCTGCACAACAGGGATGACCCCCTGGTTAAACCTAATTTCTTTATTCCATGAGATTTCACCGTCTTTGATGGCTTCATTCAGGGTGGCGTAATCCGTTTCAACCCTGGTTTCGTTTCCCTCCTGTGTCACAGCAGTCACCCGGCGCAGGGCCACGCCATAGATAAAAATGATGTCATCTTCCTGCAGACCTGTAATCCGGGGATCATCGCTGTCAAAATAGTATACAAAATCGTCCGTATCAATCCTCACCAGCGACTCAGCCAGCAGACTGTCGATCACCACCGTTTCGTCCGTATAGGTGACGTCAAACACCATGTTTTCCTGCTGCGCAGGCTTGGGACCATTGTTGTCTTTCTCGCAGGTGTTCAGCAGGAACACGGCAGACAGTGAGAACAGGGCCAGTTTGATGGTTTTCATGGCTATTGTTGTTAGGAGTCCGTTATAACAACCAAATTAATCATAATTTATCAGGAAATATTTCATTTCCCGCAAATTATGTTATTTCTCGCAGATTACTATTTTTCTCGCAGATTTCGCAGATCTGCGCAAATTATAAATCTGCGTTATCTGCGAGATCTGCGAGAAATAGCATTACATGGATAATCCCGCGAGGCTGAATTTGTCCGGCTATTTATTTTTTACCGGGTACGGAGGCACCGGTTTCACGTAATCCGGGTAATTTTTCATTTCCTCCAGGATGACCTCGATGGCCTTGTTGAGCTGGGCATCTTCGCCTGCATATTCCCGGGCCGGGTCATTGTCCACCACAATGTCAGGTTCCACTCCGCGTCCTTCAATCGGCCATGATTTACCGTCCCTGCTGTAGCTTGCAAACTCAGGCCTGTACAACTGCCCCCCGTCGATCAGCGGCAGCGGTCCCCTGATGCCGACCACACCGCCCCAGGTTCGGACCCCTATCAGTTTCCCCAGCTTCATCTCCCTGAAGCGGTAAGGGAACAGATCTCCATCAGATGCCGAATAGTTGTCTATCAGGCACACTTTTGGCCCAACGTGCATACCGCCGGGATCCGGATTGCCCATGGTCTGGTTGCGGGCTATATCGGTAAGCACCATTTCCCTTCTCAGCCGTTCTATGATCATGGGGGATACGTTACCCCCGCCATTTCCGCGGTCGTCGATGATCAATCCTTTTTTCAGCAGCTGCGGGTAGTAATGCCTGACAAACTGGTTCAATCCTTCCGTGCTCATATCGGGTATGTGGATGTACCCTACCTGGTTGTTCGTCGCTTCAGACACCTTACGGATATTGTCCTGCACCCAGTTGTAGTAATACAGGGCCGATTCATCGGCCAGTGGTACGACAATGACTTTCCGGCTGCCGGCGGCATCAGGTTTTGAATTTACGGTAAGCTCGACCTTTTTTCCTGCCGTTCCGACCAGGGCGGAAAAGATATCATTCATATCCCGGGTAGAATTGCCGTTCACCGTGATAATATAATCCCCTGCAGCAACATCAACGCCGACTTCCGTCAACGGAGACCTCAATTCCTGGCTCCAGTTGGCGCCTTCAAGTATTTTATCAATCCGGTAATACCCGCCGGCCTGCCGGCTCAGCTTTGCCCCCAGCAGGCCGGTGCTGATGCGCTCGGCTTTGGGTTTGTCGCCGCTCAGGGTGTAAGCGTGCCCGATATTCAGTTCTGCAATAAGTTCGCCGATAATATAGGTGAGGTCATCACGGTGCCCGGCATAGGGAAGCAGGGCAGCATATTTATCGCGCAGTACCGGCCAGTCGGTTCCGTGCATGTTGGGATCATAAAAGAAATCGCGCATGTGCCTCCAGCTTTCGTTAAAAACCTGCTTCCATTCCGCGGCATAATCCACCCACACCTTCATATCAGACAGGTCCACCGTCTTTTTCAGTTCGATGGGTGCAACGGGCAGGTCGATGACCGCAAAGGTCTCGTCCTTCCTCACCAGCATTTTCTTTCCGCCGGAGGCAACAATGAAACTCATGCCGGTACCCAGTTCTTTCTCTTCCTTATTTTCCAGGTCATACATCTTGACAGAAGGCTTTTGTGATCCGTCCTTTCTTTCGTGGTAATAGATCTTGCTGCCGACACATTCGAATCCATAGTAATTTGAGGCGCTGACCGGAACTTCCACCAACCGTTGCTGAATGCCATCAAGATCAATGCTTACGGTCACGGCTTTGGCAGGCTCCTCTTTTTTGTCGGCAGCCGGTTTTTCCGGCATCGTTTCTGCATCAGCAATCTTTACCTCATTGTCTTCAGGGGCAAAGGGCGACTTTGTCGACTTGGACAGGATCACCATGTAGATCTTGTTCATGTTGACATAGGCATGATTCCACTCGGTATCGCTGTAAATGGGGTCGAAAGTCCTGGCCGAGGTGAAGAGCAGGTATTTGCCGTCACGGCTGAATACCGGGTTGTTGCTTTCGTACCAGCCGTCGGTAATCTCTGTCCTTGTCCGGGTCACCGTACTGTACAATATGATCTTCGACATGGTTTCCCGTTCGGGGCGCGTATAGATGATCCATTTGCTGTCGGGAGACCAGTTGAAATCGGTGATTTCCCAGAAAGCAGACTGGTCCACCGGGGTCACTTCTTTGCTCGTGATATCAACATATTGCAACCTGAACTTCTTGTCGTTCCAAAGGATCTTTTTGCTGTCGGGAGACCAGCAAATGTCAAACTTATAGGTGTCGGCATTTTTGGTCAGCTGAACCGGTGGTTCAGATCCGTCCTGGCGTTGTATATATATTTCAACCTCACCGCTCTGGTCTGAAAGGTAGGCAATGGTTTTACCGTCGGGTGACCAACAGCCGTTCCTTTCATGAATACCGCTGCTGCGGGTGATGTTCCGCGTGATGCCTTCCTTTGCCGGCAGGGTGAAGATATCCCCCCGGGCTCCCAATACCAGCCGTTCTCCGTCAGGGGAAACATCGAATGAACGGATCCTTTTGGATGCGTCAGCCCAGGCGTTTCTTGCTGCAGCGACATCATTGGATATCTGAACCGGCACCTTCGTCACGGCTTTGGTTTTAAACTCATACAGGTACAGGAATCCTCCTTTTTCAAAGGCAATGGCATCGTCTCCCAGCGAGGGGAATTTGATGTCGAAATCGGTGTATTCCGTTATCTTACGGGTTTCCTTCGTATCGGTATGGTAGACAAACAGGTTCATGGTCCTGTCGCGGTCAGAGAGGAAATAGATCTCATTGCCGTGCCACATGGGAAATATGTCCTGTGCCGGAGATTGGGTGATATTGGAAACCTCTTTTGTGTTGAGATCATAAATCCAGATATCATCTGCCATTCCTCCCCGGTAATATTTCCAGGTCCTGAATTCACGGAAAACCCTGTTGAATGCCAGTTTCCTGCCATCGGGAGAATAACTGCAGAATCCGCCGTTGACCAGTGGTATTTCGTCTGAGAGTCCGCCTGATGCAGGAACGCTGAAAAGTTGTCCGCGGAAGTCATTAAACGAATAGCGCCTCGAGCGGTAGAGGATGTTCTTACCGTCCGGAGTCCAGGTCATGACGATATTGTTGGGCCCCATGCGGTCGGAGATGTCATCGCGTCCCAGCGTTGCCGTAT
>CAYMJH010000071.1:12956-17586 GCA_964390385.1 uncultured Bacteroidales bacterium
ATCCGGCTGGGTTCTCCGCCTGAGGAAGGTATGGTAAACACCTCGGTGTTGCCGTCATACTGGCCGGTGAAGGCAATAGTCTTACCGTCGGGGGAGAACCGCGCAAACATCTCATATCCCTGGCTGCCGGTGAGTTTTCGGGCTATGCCGCCGGTCCGGTCCACCGTATACAGGTCTCCTGCATAACTGAAAACGACCTGGTTGCCATGGACGGCAGGGAACCTGAGTAACCGGGCCTCCTGCTGGCCAACCATCAGCTGAAAAAGAAAAAAGCATGTCAAAAGAGAATACGTTCGTTTCATATGGTTTATTTTATGTGTTTAGTTCCTAATATCATGCAGGCTGTTAGGCTGTTAGACTGCTAGTCTGCTGGTCTTCTAGTCTTCTGGTCTTAAGACTTAGGAGACTTAGAAGACTTAGGAGACTTTTTCTGGTCTGCTGGTCTGCTGGTCTGCAGACTGTAGACCGTATCCTGTAGCCTGCTTTCCGTTCACTCTTCACTGACTCGTCACTTGTCACTTGTCACTTGTCACTTCTTCCAGGTATTTCTTCCTCATCCCGATCACATGCGCCTTGAATTCCGGGAACTGGCTCCACAATTCCTTTTTGCAGTCCTCCAGTTCGGCACATTCAACACAGCAGTCCAGTTCTTTTGACATGACGCACTTTCTCACAGTGCAATTGACAAGTACCACGCCTTCGGGTTTTTCGCCGTTTTTGCACCCGAAACAAAAAATCTTCTCCGGGTCAAAATCAATACCGTATTTTTCTTTTATTTTCCATAGCTCATAGGCCTCCTTCTTCAGCCCGGCATCGTTTTTCAAAGAGGCCTGAAGAAACTTGCAGTCGGAGGGGCATTGGTAACCGCAATAATTAAGGGCTTTGGGATCAACAGGTTCATCTTCCGCTGATCTCATCATGTTGGCAAAGGCCAATCCTTTCTGTCCCATGAACATGGCACAGCAGGCAATGCCCGCAGCTGACCCTTTGATCAGGAATTCACGCCGCTTCAGTGTTTTTCTCATGGTATTAATGTTTTACAGGGGTTATCAGTATTTTCTGTGTGTGTAATATAATATTTCCCTGCCGGATAACCAAAACATAACCACCCGGCGGTAATAAGGCTGTCATGGGAAAATGATTGGCTCCCGCTGACAACACTGCCCTGAACCGCAGTTCACAGCGATTCCCGTCCATACCGGTCATCATAATCTGAACTTCCTTTTTTTCTGTCGGAGCATATACCACAATTTCATGGTGCAGGGGATCATACTTCCCTTCAAAATGATGCCGGGAAAAAGAATGTGTACTCAGCGTTAAAGTTTCCCTGACAATGACGGGATAGATCAGATGCGATTCACCGCCGTATGGATCTGATGCGGTTATGATGATTTCCGTTTCACCTTTCCCGGCGGCGATCAGCACAAATTTTCCGGCATCTGCCCTGGCCAGAGCCGTCTGAGGATCGGCTGAAACGATACCATAGCTGAGGGTATCACCGTCAGGATCGGCAAACATGGTATCCGGCAGCATGACGATGGTGTCCCTCCCTGTCGTAAAGCAGAGTGTGTCGGCAGTGCAGGTGGGGAATGGAGTTTGATTAAAGATCCTCCTGATGTTCAGCAAAAGTGTATCAGTAAGGCTGAATCCGGTGAAAGGATCAAGGGCTGTAACAAATACACTGGTTTCCCCCAATTGGCGTGGTTGGCAGACAAGATTGCCGTTTTCGATCCATGCGGTTGCTTTTTCAGGATTTCCGGTACAGGCGACAAAGGTGATACCATGCCGTGAGGAATCACTAAACACCTGATCAACCGGAAGTGTCAGGCTCTCCTGATTCACATCAGCGACCGTATCGGGCAAAGGCCTGTGCAGGAAAATGGTGATGCTGTCAAATACCAGTGAAAAATTATGGGATACCTGTTGCCTCAGGCAGTTCACAGCATGAATACGAACCTGCAGCAAGCCCTTTCCGGACAGGTTCTCGTTGGTTTGCAGGAACAGGGTGTCACCTGAAACCGAAAACAACTGCCCGTCAAGCGTATCCCTGTCCACCTGAAAGGCAGCCTGTTCATACAGATCATCATTCCGTCGCAGGCTCAGGGTTCCGATGCAGGAGCCGGTTGAATCCGACGTTTTGATGATGGCATTCGAAAGGTGCAGGAACCGTGAAAGTGTATCCACCCGGTTCAGTGGCCATATCCGGTTGCTGTTCAGCCCATGGCCTTCGACCTCAATCCTGTCGGGGTAAAAAGTCAGGAGGGAATAGGAATTGGTATCCTTTGTCTCCACCATGGCGTGGAGAGTGAGGAAATGAACGCCCCTGTAAAAACCATAGTCACCTTTATGATTGTGGCCATTGATGAAAGCCGCCACATGGGGAAACTGGCTGACAAGATCTGCAACGGCTGTATCATTCCAAAGGTTTTCACTGAGGTTGAAAGGGTATACCTGATGGTGACAAAAGATAACGACAGGGATTGACTTTTCATAGCTGGCAGTCAGCTTTTGCCTGATCCATTGAAGCTGACTCCTGCTGATCCCCCCGTTCCATTCATGCGCATTTACACGACCCTCGACATGACGCCACAGGCTGTCGCCTTCCGCTGCCAGCTCGGGATGCAACACCCTTGCATACGCGCCCAGTTCAGTCGCATCAAGCACCAGGAACTGCCAGCCTTTATAAACAAAATCATAATAATAATCGGGCATTCCGTAGCGGGCAACAAGGTTGTGCTTAAGGGAATCCGGGACCTGTTCAAATTCGTGGTTGCCCAGCAATGCATAATCCGGTGCATCAAGCCTCCCGTATCGCGGCTTTACCGAATCGAAGCTTTCATAATACCGGTCGGTCATATCCCCCAGGGTCATGACAAAATCAACCATGCGGGCATTGAAGGTGTCTACAGCCTCATCGAGTTTGCGGAGTGATTCGCGGTAAAAGCGCGTACCCATCGGATCGAGATCACCATACTGGGGATCGGATATAAGGCCGATACGCAGTTCGGGAAGGAAGGAACATGACGGGGGTAAAAGAACAGTCGCAGGGGATCCCGGTGAATCAGGCTGATGGGTATACTGTGCCTGCAGGGGCATAAACGGTATGGTGAACAGGGTCAGGAAAAACCCCGTTAATGCCGGCAGTGCAAACCGGACAGTGTTGTAATGAAAAACTTCATGCATGTCGCCAGGCAACACCCGAAAGTGACGGGATAAAAGTAATCATTCCCATCCAAATATCTGATTTTTTCAGCAAAAAGGGGACATCCGGATGAAAAACAACCCTGCCGGCCGGCTCTCTTGACTATCATTTTCGGGCCGGTTCTTGAATATTTACAGATAATTTTTTTATATTTGATAAGAAGCCCGGGTTTTAAAAAATTGCTATTGCAGGGATCACAATCAAACCATTGTTCATGCATGATAACACCGTAAACCTGTTGACATGAGATTCGCGTTGCTGACGCTGGCCCTGCTGCCGGGCTTTTTAAGCCTGGCCGCGCAAAAGAATGTGATTCCTTTCAGAAGTCTGACCACTGACAGGGGATTGTCGCACGGCGACGTTTTTTGTTTCTGCCAGGATTATAAAGGATTTATCTGGATCGGCACGGCCGACGGACTGAATAAGTATGACGGCGCAGGCTTCACGGTTTACAAATTCAACCAGGCCGACAACACAACCCTGTCAAGCAGCTATGTCAGCGCTTTATATGAGGACAAGGCCAACAACCTGTGGATAGGAGTAACAAACGGGATCTGCAGGTATAACCGTGACAGGGACAATTTTGAAAGAATCGGATATCCCGACCACCAGGGCAGGAAATTCAACAACCGGGTGCAGGAGATCTTTGAGGATTCCAATCATACCCTTTGGATCGGGACGGATTATGGCATCTATATCCTCGACCGGGAGAAAAAGTTATTTACCCCTTGTTTTGATGACCGGTGCACCAAGGAAGAAACCGGTATATGCAATGAAATCCTTGAAGACCACAGGGGAAACATATGGATTGCCCTTTACGGGGGAGGACTGATTCAATATAATCCCGGGACCCGGGCATTCAACCGGTACACAACAGCGCATCCTGACCTCAGGCTCAGGGAAGACCATCTGTTAAGCCTGATGATGGACGACCGGAAGAACATCTGGATCGGCTACAACACGAAAGGAATTGATGTGATCAATGAAAAGCTTGAAGTCGTTGCTTCGTACGAGCATGATCCGAAAGCTCCCAATTCACTGAATAACAACAGCATCCTTTCCATTGTCCAATCCCGTGATAAAAAAGTGCTGCTGGGCACCGACGGAGGGGGGATCGATATACTGGATCCTCTCACCGGTCATATTGCCCATAATACAACTTCTGAATCCGACCTCTCCCTGCTGAGCAACACCGTGCAGAAAGTCTATATCGGCCATGACGGCATCGTCTGGGTCGGATGTTGGGGGGGAGGCGTGAACATTTATGACAAACGGTTCGACAGGTTTGCTTTGTACAAGCAGGGCAAACACGATAATGAATCGCTGAGCGGCAGCTCCGTCACTTCTTTTGCCCAGGACAAACAGGGTGATATCTGGGTTTCAACCGACGGAGGGGGTATCAGTCTTTTCAATCCCCGGAAAAGAAAT
>CAYMJH010000072.1:0-17002 GCA_964390385.1 uncultured Bacteroidales bacterium
CGGATTTTTTACACTGAAAGCTTTTACGGGTGTCATCGAGGCTTTCAATGCCACTTACCATACCGTGGAAACCCGGCACTGGCTTGAGATCAGACTGATATCCGCCGGCCTGGTTTTGATCCTCATACTCCTGATATCCTTTTCAGGGCTGTTGCTGCTGTTCAGCAAGCTGGGCGTAAGGATGCTCTATGATGCCGGCATTCTCAGGGCCTACGGGGTTGTGATCCTGCTGCAGGCCGGCAAATGGATCATCATTTTCTTTCTCACCTTCTTTGCGATATCATTCCTCTATTACCTGGCCCCCGCCCGGAAAACCAAATGGCATTTCTTCTCTCCCGGTTCCTTCATGGCTACGCTGCTTTCCATCCTGGCTTCCATCATCTTCTCCTATTTTGTCAACCACTTTGCCCCCTTTAACCGCTTTTACGGTTCCATCGGCACGCTGATCGCCATGATGCTCTGGACGAATTTCAGCGCACTGGCCCTGCTGATGGGTTTCGAGCTGAACGCAAGCATAAAGAATGCACAGCTGAGGACGGATGAACCAATCAGCATTTGAAATGTTAATATAGGGACAAGGGACAAGGGACAAGTGTCCGCTGTTGGCTATTAGCTATTGGCCATTTGCTAATGGCTAAAAGCCAAAAGCCAGACTTCCAGACTGCACGACTGCATGACTGCATGACTGCACGACTATATTTTAGATCACCAAATCACCAAATCACTAAATATTCTAAGGTGAGTGACATTGCATCCATACGAAACGAATACCGCCTGTTGAAGCTTGATTACGACAGCCTCAACAGCGATCCGCTGAACCAGTTCAGGTTTTGGCTCAATGATGCCATACGGGCCATGGTGCCGGAGCCCACTGCCATGACATTGGCCACGGCCACCCCTGATGGCAGGCCTTCGGCACGGATCGTCCTGTTGAAGGACGTCGATGCCGACGGACTAACCTTCTTCTCCAACTATGAAAGCAGAAAAGGAAGCCAGCTTGAGGCCAATCCCCATGCAGCGCTGGTTTTTTACTGGCCGGAGCTCGAACGGCAGGTCAGGATTGAAGGGAAGGTAGCCAGGGCTTTGCGCAGGATCTCCGACGAATATTTCAACGCGCGGCCCGAGGGAAGCAAAATAGGGGCCTGGGCCTCACCGCAGAGCAGGCGGATCCCCAGCCGGGAATACCTTGAGAACCTGCAGCGTGATTACCTGCAACTGTTTCGTCATAAAGTGCCCGAACGACCTGAAAGCTGGGGCGGATACAAAATGGTACCGGTATTGTATGAATTCTGGCAGGGGAGGGAGAACCGCCTGCACGACAGGTTTGAATATTCGCGGAACGGGAATATCTGGGAGATACACAGGCTGGCACCTTAGGAAGAGGTAATCAGTAAACGGTAATCGGTAATCGGTGTGTTAATGCAGACTGGCAGACTAGCAGACCAGCAGACCAGCAGACTTCCCGACTGCATGACTGCATGACTGCAAGACTATTTCCCCTTCTTCAAATTCTTAATGTGTTCTTCCAGTGATTTGATTTTCACTTCCGCGTCAGTCTTTTTCTTCTGTTCCATTTCCAGCACTTTTTGCGGAGCATTGTTGACAAACTTCTCGTTGGTGAGCTTTTTCATCACCGAGTCGAGGAAACCTTGCGTGTAGGCCAGTTCTTTCTGCAGTTTCTCCAGCTCTGCTTCGTGGTCGTGCAGGTCGCCCAGCGGGATGTAAAACTCCCCGAACCTGTTGATCAGGCTGGCGGCCCCTTCCACCTTGCTGTCGACGAGCCGGATCTCCGAGAGATTGGCGAGTTTTATGATGGCGGCATCAAAATCGTCGTCCCAGCGGGGGGCGTTAATGCACAGTATCAGCTTTTCCCTGGGGGATATCTGCTTTTCCGACCTCGTGTTCCGGATAAAGCCTACGATCTCCCTGGCGATCTCGAACTCCCTGATCTTTTCGTTGTCGAAAGCTTTCACGGGGGGATTTTTCTCATTCATGATACTGTAATGGACCGGCCTTTCCCTGAGTGCCTGCCAGATCTCTTCGGTGATGAACGGCATAAAGGGATGCAGCATTCTCAGCAGGATCTCGAATATTTCGATGGTGTTGGTATGGGTGAATTCGCTGACCGCATGACCCGGAGCCGGCTTTATTATTTCAAGGTACCAGGAGGCAAACTCATCCCAGAACAGCTTATAAACCGTCATCAATGCTTCGGATATGCGGTACTGTTGGTATTCCTCCTCGATTTCGGCTATGGCCTGTTTCATCCTTTCGGTAAACCAGTAAACGGCAGCACGGTCAGCCGCCGGGGGCAGAAGATCCTTGTCAACCTTCCACGATTTAACCAGCCTGAAAGCATTCCAGATCTTGTTGGCGAAATTCCTGCCCTGTTCCGGCAGGCTTTCGTCAAACAGCAGGTCATTCCCGGCCGGTGAGCAAAGCAGCATGCCCACCCTTACACCGTCGGCCCCGTATTTTTCGATCAGTTTGAGCGGGTCGGGCGAATTGCCCAGTGATTTTGACATTTTGCGCCGGGTATTGTCGCGTACGATCCCGGTGAGATACACGTTGTGAAAAGGTTTGTCTCCCATATATTCATAACCGGCCATGATCATGCGGGCAACCCAGAAGAAGAGTATTTCCGGTGCCGTGATCAGGTCGTTGGTGGGATAGTAATAGGCAACATCAGGATTTTCAGGGTTGCGGATCCCGTCAAAAACCGATATCGGCCAGAGCCAGGATGAGAACCAGGTATCCAGCACATCTCCGTCCTGAACCAGGTCGGTCATTTCAAGATCGTGCCTGCCGGTTTTTTCCCGTGCCAGGTCGAGGGCTTTGAGCGGGGTTTCGGCAACCACATAATCCTGGGTTCCCGCGATATAATAGGCCGGTATCCGGTGCCCCCACCAGAGCTGCCTGGAGATGCACCAGTCCCTTACATTCTCCATCCAGTAACGGTAGGTATTCTTGAACTTGGAAGGATACAGCTTTATGGTATCGTTCATCACGTTGTCCAGGGCGGGTTGCGCCAGTTCCTTCATTTTCATGAACCACTGCATGGAAAGCCTTGGTTCGATCACGGCATCGGTCCTTTCCGAATACCCGATCTTGTTCATGTAATCTTCTTCCTTTGCCAGCAATCCTTCCCCGGCAAGCTTTTTCAGCACCATGGCGCGCGCCTTGAAGCGGTCAACGCCGGTGAAGAGCAGGGCTTTTTCGCTCAGGGTCCCGTCATCGTTGAAAATGTCGATGCTTTCAAGTGAATGCCTGATGCCGATTTCATAGTCGTTGATATCGTGGGCGGGTGTTATCTTCAGGCAGCCCGTTCCGAACTCCATATCCACGTATTCGTCTTCGATGATGGGCACAAGCCTGTTCACCAGCGGAACAAAGACCTTTTTTCCCCTGAGGTGACGGAAGCGCTTGTCGCCGGGATTGACGCAGACAGCAGTGTCACCCAGGATGGTTTCCGGCCTGGTGGTGGCAATGGTCACAAATTCATTTTCGCCGTCTATCCGGTACTTAATATAATAGAGCTTCGATTTAACCTCGCGGTATATAACCTCTTCATCCGACACGGCGGTTTTGGCCACCGGATCCCAGTTTACCATGCGTACTCCGCGGTATATCTTTCCCTTGTTATAGAGGTCCGTAAAAACCCGGATGACGCTTTCCGACATGTCATCGTCCATGGTGAACTTTGTCCTTTCCCAGTCGCAGGAAGCACCCAGCTTTTTCAGCTGTTCCAGAATAATACCACCGTGCTTGCGTTTCCATTCCCAGGCGTGCTCAAGGAATTCCTCGCGGCTGAGATCCTTTTTTTCGACGCCTTCGCTTTTAAGCTTTGCCACCACCCTGGCTTCGGTGGCTATGGAGGCATGGTCGATGCCGGGGACCCAGAGTGCATTCTTTCCGGCCATGCGGGCCCGCCGGATGAGCAGGTCCTGGATGGTGTTGTTCAGCATGTGCCCCATGTGCAGCACCCCTGTGACATTGGGAGGCGGGATCACGATCGTATAGGGCTCGCGTTTGTCGGGCTTCGACCTGAAAAATCCCCTGCTCAGCCAGTATTGATACCATTTGTCCTCTACTTTCGCGGGATTGTATTTTGCGTCAATTTCCATGGATCTGAATTTATAAATGCAACAGGTTTATTGAAATTCCCGCAAAATTAAGAATTTATTGGAAATGCACTGGGATCATGGAATATTGAAATGTTGAAATATTGTGGAACAGTGGAACGGTGGAACGGTGGAACAATGCATTGACTGCATGACTGCAGGACTGAAAGACTGCATGACTTAGTTTGTCAATCTGTAAACCTTCAAACCTTTTTTTCGTACAAGAGGATATGTTTTTTAATTTCCATGCACCAGCAATTATAATTTGAACTATTTTTGTCATTGACTTTAAATTTTGATGTAAAATGAAAAAGATACTGACGGTTTTATTGGTTTCAACCTTTACCATTTTTAACAGCTGTTCGCAATCGCCTGATGCAGATGCAGGCAAGAAATCAGACGCGCCGAAGATTGAATTCGAGGAGTTGGTATATGACTTTGGCACCATTAAGTACGAAGGCGACGGAATCCATGAGTTTGCCTTCACCAATACCGGCAAGGAACCGCTGATCATCAACAATGTTAAATCATCCTGTGGTTGCACCAGGCCGGAATGGTCGGCTGAACCGATAAAGAAGGGAGAGAAAGCATCGGTGAAAGTAGGCTACAACACAAGGCTGGTAGGTCCTTTTACCAAGACCATCACGGTATATTCCAATGCCGGCAACTCGACCGTTACTCTTACCATAAAAGGAACGGTGTCCCCCGCAGAAACCGTACAGGCGCAACCCTGACCTCGTTGTACATACGGCTTCATTACCCGGCCTTTCACTCTCGTGAGAGTAGGGATTAATTGATTATAACCATTGACCAATGCCTGAAATATCCAAGAGGGGCAGCTGCATGCCCAATTCGCCCATCCGCAAGCTGGTTCCGCTTGCCGAGGAAGCCATCCGTAAAGGAAATACCGTTTACCGGCTGAACATCGGGCAACCCGATATTCCCACCTCCCCCAACGCGATTGCGGCCATCCGCAACATGGCTGAAAAGGTTATCGATTACGGGCACAGTGCCGGCAATGAATCACTGCGGAAGAAATTCGTCGGATTCTATAAATCCATTCACGTTGACCTTGCCTATACGGATATCCTCATCACAACCGGTGCTTCGGAGGCCATTACCCTCACCCTGCTGACCTGCCTGAATGCGGGAGACGAAATTATTGTGCCAGAGCCTTTCTATGCCAATTATTTCAGCTTTGCCATAGCCAGCGATGTGAAGGTTGTTCCCATTACCTCGAGCATTGAGACCGGCTTCGCCCTTCCCCCGATCAGCGAGTTTGAAAAAAAAATTACTCCAAAAACGAGGGCCATCATCATCTGCAATCCCAACAACCCCACCGGCCATGTGTATTCGCGGCAGGACCTGGAGCAAATACGAGACCTGGTGCTGAAACACGATCTGTTTTTTATCTGTGACGAGGTATACCGTGAACTCTGCTACGACGGCAAAACCTTCACCTCGGCCATGCAGATCGGGGGTTTGGATAAGCACCTGGTGCTGATCGATTCCGTATCAAAGCGATACAGTGCCACCGGTTTACGCGTAGGACTCATGGCCTCGAAAAACAAGGAGCTGCTGCAGACTGCGCTGAAATTCTGCCAGGCCCGTCTCTGTCCTCCCAATATCGGCCAGCTTGCTGCCGAGGCTGCGCTGGACTCTCCCCCCGAATACCTTGACATGGTGTATAATGAATTTCTGAAACGCAGAGACTTCCTGGTAAAGGAATTGAACAGCATGGAAGGCGTCTTCTGCCCTGTTCCCAAAGGAGCTTTTTATACCATGGTAAAATTGCCGGTGGATGATGCAGAAAAATTTGCCATGTGGATGCTGCAGGAGTTCTCCTATAACAAGCAGACCGTTATGCTGGCCCCGGGTTCGGGATTCTACTTCAACACCGACCTTGGAAAACAAGAGGTCAGGGTAGCCTACGTGCTGAACATCGACGACCTGGGGAAGGCCATGGAATGCCTGAGGAGGGGCTTGCAGGCCTATCCGGGAAGGGTGGTCGCGCAGCAGAAAAAGGAAAAGGTAACCAGTGACCGGTAACAAGTAATTGGTAATCAGTAATCGGTATACGGTAATCGGTAATTTCGTTCCTTTGTCATGCAGTCTGGAAGTCTGGAAGTCTGGAAGTCTGGAAGTCATGCAGTCATGCAGTCTGGAAGTCCCGCAATCTTTATTCTATATTCTAACTTCTAACTTCTAACTTCTTTTTTTCTTTAGTCCATTGCTATTACCAAGAAAATCATAACTTTGTCTTACTGAATCCATTTACCATATTACCAAACCCGTTCAGCTGATCCGTAATTTATCATTCAGATTTTCATTTTAGAACATTCGGTTTTATCATTTCTGAACAAACTAATACAGGTCAGACAATGGAGAAACTGGAAATTCAGCAGCGATTACTGGGACTGGTACAGGACCGGATTCCCGATAAGTATTCACTGGTTTTTGAGCTTTCGGAGTTGCTGGGGATAAGCAACGACAGTATTTACCGCCGGTTAAGGGGTGAAACTTTGCTGGACATCAACGAGATCCAGAAGATATGCCAGCACTACAGCCTGTCGTTCGATTCTATTATCGGTTGTGACCAGACGGGGCTGGTTTCTTTCAGGTTTAAACCGATCAGGGAAATATCCGATTTCAAATACTGGATTGCCGTTATCACGGAAGCCCTGATGAATGCAAGCAGAAAGAAGGGAGTGTACGTGATATATGCAGCCATCGATATCCCGATATTTCACAATTTCAGGTTCCCCCTGGTGTCTTTCTTTAAAACCCTTTACTGGCTTAAATCCATTGCACGCCCGGATTACCAGGATTTCAGGTATTCCGTGAACAATGTAAATCCGGAATTCATTGCTGCCGGCAAGGCAATGCATGAACTATACTGTTCCATACCCTCCATCGAGGTATGGACTGACCTGATTACCTATAGCCTGTTGCGCCAGATTGAATTCTACTGGGATTCAGGGGAATTTGCCTCCCGTGACGATGCCCTAGCCCTTTGCGATGAGGTGGAACGGGAATTCCACTACATGCATGAAGCTGCGCGCAGCAGTTCAAAAACTCCCGGCAAACCCGGGATCCCGGGTGAACCTGTGAATTTCAGAGTATATGACTGCGACATAGAGATTGCCACCAATTGCATCATGTCGGTTGACGGCGATCAGAAAACCGTATTCATAAGCACCCAGACTTTCAATTTTATCGAAACCTCAAACAGCTCATTTACCGAGGAAACTTTCAGATGGGTCAATTCACTGATCAGGAAATCAACCCTCATCAGCGATGTCGGCGAGAAGCAAAGAAGCCTTTTTTTCCGGGAAGCATTTGAAAAGATCGATTTTTTGAGGCAAAAGATCCGCAACCGATGAACTGAAAAAGTTGCGCTTACGTGAAATATTTTCAGCCACAACATGACAAATTTGGCATTATGCCTTTACCCCGGCTGTTTTTTTGCATTTTTTAACAATTCGGTGACAGCAACCGGTTTTGTTGACCGGATCTTTGCATTTCGCCCGCATGACGCGACCTGCGGATTGCAATCCCGTTTTAAAACCACAACCGGACTGTGTAATTTTGGTCCGTAATTTGCAGGTTAACAATGCCGTACAATGGTATTAAAACGAAGCAACTTTTTTTCTTTTTAATTGTCTATAAGAAGCATAATGAAATGAAACATTGAACCGTTATATAACCCGGAGCTATGTAGATATTTTTAAATTAAACCGCCAAAACCACACTGAAATGAAAAACATAGTTCAATCTGCTGAGAAGCAAAAGCTGGCCTTTGCATTGTATAGGATGGCAGGGCGATTGCCCTCGCTCAGGAGGGCCCTGAAAAGCCTCATCGGGATACATTATTTCATATCGCCGGCGGCTCATGCGAAAGGTCACAAGCATTATCTTATTCTTCCGCAGGAAGACGGGCCTGAAATTAAATACCCCGTGGTGAAGAAAAAGCCCGAAAACCGGCAGATGGCTGTTATTACAGGTGCCACCAGCGGAATAGGCAGGGAATTTGCCCGCAGCTTTGCCCGGCTCGGGTACGACCTGCTGATCACCGGCAGAAGAAGGGATGTCATTGCCGGCGTTGCCGCTGAGATCAGAAAGGAATACAGGGTAAAGGTCAGGGTTGTCATAGCCGATCTTTCCGTTAAAGAAGACGTGGCCTCGCTGCTTCAGGTCATCGGTATGCAGCAAAACATCACGGCGCTTGTGAACAATGCTGGGTACGGGATGAAGCTCAGCTTCAGTGAAGATGAAATTGACCATCAGCTTGATATGGTCAGCGTACACGTCGATGCACCCCTGATGCTGATCCATAAAGTCCTGCCCCGTATGATAGAAAACAGGTCGGGCATCATCATCAATGTATCATCCATGGCCTCCTATTTCCCTACTTCAGGTGGCGCCATGTACACCGGCACAAAATCATTCCTGAGAAGCTTTTCGGAATCGCTTCATCTCGATGTCGGACGGTACGGGATCAGGGTGCAATGCCTGTGCCCCGGATTTACCGTCAGTGATTTCCACAGGAATTCGAACCTGATGACGGACAAGATCAGAAACGGTCTATTGCCCTGGATAGAACCTTCTGCTGTTGTTCAGTATTCGCTGAAAAGCCTGGAAAGGGGAATGGTTGTTTGTGTCCCGGGATTCCGGAACAGGTTTCTGGTATGGTTGGCATCGGTTATGCCCAGGAACCTATACTACCACTTGTCATTAAGACTGGAGAACAAGTTCAGGCAGCGCAAGGAATCCCATGCCATGGCAGTTCTTCAGCAAGGATAACGAATATGGTTTAACTTTCACTCAATCCTGAATCATGAAATTACAATACCTGCTGGTTTCGGGCTGCTTCATGCTGTCTCCGGAGATTATTCCCGGCCCGTCTGCTGACCGGGAAATTGAAACCGTCACCGGGTGGCAGCTGGAGAGAAACAACTCCGGCGTGAAAACCTATGTGCGTTGGGTTGATGCGGGTGCTGCGGCAAAGGTGAGGGAAAGAAAAAGTGTCATGGAGGTGAATTGTTCAGCAGATGAAGTCCTCAGAATTTTATCCGATGTTGAAAGGACTGACCTGTGGATGGGCGGCATTCGGGAAAGTTACTGCCTGAAAAGGATCAGTCCTTCGGAATGGTATGCCTATACTCTTTTTGACATCCCCTGGCCTTTTGAAAAACGTGACCTGGTGTCAAATTTCAGGGTTGAAAAGCCCGGCCGGAACAACAGTATCATCATACACATCACGAGCCAGGACAGGTATATCCCCCGAAAGGATCATGTGACAAGGCTGGCAGACTACACGGCCACATGGATCATCACAGGCATCGGCGAGGATAAGGCCTATGTGTCATTTTCAGCCGTTTCCAACGATCCTCCCATGTTCCCGAGAGCCATCCAGGATCCCGTCGTGCTCAGGATGTTCCATAACAACCTGGTAAACCTGAAGAAAATGCTGGAGATATGAAAACATTATGGACCCGGTTAAGAGGCAGGGTGCAACGGTTGATTTCGATACAGGGCAATCCCCGTGATATAGCCGGCGGATATGCCCTGGGCATATTCCTGGCCACCACGCCCTTCGTCGGTCTAAAAATATTCATTGCCCTGTTTCTATCGGCGGTATTCAGGTGGAATAAGATCGCATCGGTCATAGGGGTATACCATGTCAATCCTTTGACAGGACCCCCCTTCTATGCGCTGGCGTTTTTTATCGGAAAATCGGTTCTCGGAACGGAAGGTCAATTTGTTTTTCCCCGGGGAGCCGGTATGTCCGCCCTTATAAATGTCTTTACCGGCGCCGGCCATGTATTTCTCTCCCTACTGCTGGGCGGCCTGATCCTCGGCATCCCGCTGACCTGCATCGCTTTTCTTTCAGCAAAGAAATTGCTGTTGAGCCGGCAACATGTATAAAGTCATTTTTATGTCATTAACAGACCCATTATAAGAAACAAGGATATGCAGGCAGGAAGTACAGGTTGTGGAACTGTCTTTCCCGGATCCTCACTTAGTCTTCACATAAATAATTTTGCCTGTTTGTATGAAACTACCGGTTGAAAAATGTACGCAATAAATACCCGATTGCAATTTAACCGGGGTCCAGCGAATTTCATGCATCCCTGGTTTTTGTATCGCATCGGTCAATATCTCAACTTCCTGGCCAAATAAATTAAATAGTACGATTCTGACGTTGCATTCAACAGACAACGAATACCTAAAAGATATCCCGGAATGAAATGGATTTGGCCAGGCCATTAATAGTCCGTTTTCAGTTGTTACCATCGGGGCTTCCCTTGGGCCGGTAAATGCAGATTCTCCCGGAGTGCCGCCTGCCTGATCACTTGCCTTCCATGAGGCTGCAATGTTATTATCCATTAAAGGATCAATCAGTTCCAGCGAGGGGCCTTCCCCATCCGGGCTCTCAGGCCAGGGGAAATGATCATCATATTGAACCCGATCCACCGTCATTCCTGCTTTATCTGCAATAAGCAATTCTTCCCCGGCATTATCAAGACGGCCACTGTCGACCTGAAAAACCTGGTACCCCCGGTCTTTATAAACGGCAGCCGTTTTTGCAGCTATGATGCATTCGCCGGGATGCATGAAACTTCCCTGGGGGAATTTAATATGTATACCCTTTGTAAAACTGAATCCCGATATATCAACGGCAATTCCCCTTATATTTAACAGCTCAACGAATTCATATAGATCATCCTCACCTTGGAGATCCGCAGCGGGATTATAATGGATCTCACTGATCACAACCGGGGGCAGTGCGTAAGGTTCAAATATTGCCAGCATGATAGCATTATCCGAGAGGGTGATGGTATTTGTGCCGGTATCAGAGGGGAAGGTGCCTTCCCAGCGGACGAACCGCCAGCCGGCCCTGGCATGGGCACTGATCCTCAGGGGAATATTCTTATACCAGGGTCCGGAAAATGCGGGTACCGGAACAGGAACCTCATCAACTGAAATCCACCCTGAATTGGGATCCGCGACTTCCAGGATCAGCTCTGCCTTCTCCCCCGGATTCAGGGTCTGATCAAGATGTAGAAACACAAAATGCTGTCTTTCCTGAGCGAATTCGTGAAGCTTCCCCAATTGTTCATACCAGTATTCCATACTCCGTATTGCACCCCATCTTTCAATCTGTCGTGGCATTTCCGGCTCGATCTGCTGAACCAGGGAGTCGATGATGGCATGCACCCGCAGGGGATTAAAGGTGAGGTTAAGATGCGTGGCAAAGCGCTGGGCGAACTCATCCCTGAAATCCTTATTCAGCATTAACCGTTGAAAAAGATAGGAAGCCCAGCCCTGGTCAAGGACCCACTGCAACATATTCACAGTAAAAAGTTCCGGTATTCTTGGATCCTGACCACCAAATCCCCAGTCCAGATCATAGAGCAGCCACCTCCATTTTCCGTCAGCGCTGTGTTCCCGCCAGTACTTTATATTCTGGTGAAGCCAGTCACGGTTGCCAACATACATTTCGGTAATAAAGTAATTCATAAACTCACCGACATCCATCAGTGTCTGAACATATTGATAGCTCCCGGATAATGCCATATCATGGATTTCAACATAATCCATGAGATGATGATATTGACTGTTGTCCCCATGGGCAGGGGAGCCAATCCCCTCCATCAGGTCCACACTATCCGCGTCGATACCATAATTGCTTTCGGGATAGAACTGGTTCATTTTCTCACGGATGTTGTAAAGCCCCCAGAAATGCCCGTTGATGTATACCATGGCCGGCTGGTATGCCTGGTAATCGATGTCCATCTGGCCGGTTACCAGGGTGTTCATCATTGCATCGCGGATATAGGTGCTGTTAAAATCATTGCTGGAGCATCGCAAAAGAAACCGTTTAAATGAATTGATTGATTTCGATGGAAACAGGGGATAATCAAAATCTTTATTGCCGTATTTGTCCCGGGCATATACCGTAAAGGCCTTCTGGCGGATCTGCCTTCCAAATAAACCACCGAAGACCTTGATACCTGCATCCTGCTTGAAGGCGCGATCACCATCAGGCTCCCAGAATTCGATATGGACCGGCCGTTCCCAATGGTTCCAGAAATTGGCGCTGGTATCGAAAGGAGGTTCCGCACCGATGGTATCGGATACGCAGGTACCCACTGTGATACCATACTCTTCATCGAAAAGAAATTCAGGCGGAGCAGTAATGGCAATAACAGGTAAGGTGGAAGGCTCATTGATAACATAGGTATGCGTTATGGGTTCACCCGGCAGCATGGTATCATGGAAGGAGCCTGCCCTTAAAACCATAGTAGAATCGACAGGGATTGGCTGACTATATATATTTGACTGCAGTGTGGGCAGTGATCCGTCTGTTGTATACCGGATAGTATTTCCCGCACCGGCGGTTATCGTTACCAGCTGAGGACCTGCAAATAATCCGCCCTCCGGTGAAAAGGAAGGCGGCGGTAGCTGACTATTGCCGGCAACACCCGGAACGGCATTGGAACCGTTGCAGGTATGCTGACTGAAATACTGCCATGTGCCTGAGCCATCGGGAAATCTTCCCCAGGATACATCATCCGGCACACGACCAAAGGTAACGGTATCGATCACCGTTCCGTCAGCATGATAAAGCCCGATCTGTTCTCCGGATTTCGAGAGTTTAAAGGAAGCATGGTTACCCTGGTTCAGGTCATCAGCCCAGACAATGTAAAAGGATTTCGGTTGAACAGCAGCATTTTCAGGGAACTTCCATTTTAAAGGAAAGCTGAAATCATCAGTCAGGTATAGGTTACTGAGATCTGCCGAAGTATTGCCGGCGTTATATATCTCAATCCAATCCTCAAAATCAGCGTAGTCAGGCAGGAGTTGGGCATGGATATTGGAAACCATCAGCTCATTGATCTTCAGACTGTCTGAAGGAAAGGCAAGGAAAGAATACAACAACCCGAATGAACAGGCAATAATCCTGTTGTAATTCATGGTTAAACCTGTTTATGTATGTATCAGGGAATGAAGTAAATTTAAGGTAAATTGCCAGGGAAAGCAAATAAAACAACAAGTGTTTCACATTTTCGCTTATGGCCATGTGGCGGAGATCGGCGCGAAAATCATTATGTTGCGCCCTTTCACAGCCTGGTTGATCTATTTCTTTTTTAGGAATTTTCCTGAAGCAATGCCATACTGATTAACCAATCGAACCATATAAATTCCTACAGGTAAAATACTTATGTCAATTACACTTCCTGTTAACGGGGTTGTCATCATTATTTTACCCGATACATCAAAAATGGTAATTACTGCGCTTTTTTCAGCACCCCGTATCGTCAGTTTGTTCCCTGCCGGATTTGGATATAACATAATACCCGGAGTACTTATCCCGGGAGCCGGGTCAACAGAAGAAATCTTCGATTTTTTAACGCCTATATACCGCACGATGTCTGAAGGCAATTTTTTATGAAGCAATTGATTTCCGTTCAATGAATATTTTCTTATGCTTTGTGAACCGACCACCCACACGGCATTATCATTGAAGTTTATATCCATGGAAAAACTGTTTTCATCGTCTATCCGGACTTTGTTGGAAAAAAATGGACTATACAGAAAAGTGCCTGTAGTAGTGGCAATCCAAACCTGCTTATTTAATGTATCATAACGTACACAATTTGGACGACCCGGCAGATCCACCCGCTGCAAAGTATCTCCGCTGCTTGAAACCTCGTATACACAATCTTTGCTTTCCGGAATGCCTGGATGCTTCCCCAGGGCAACCCATATACCTCCATTTTCCCCAATATCCACCGACAAGGCAGCCCACGGGACAGGGTCCTTTACAAAAGTCAGGTTCAGGTTTATATCCAGCCTTTTAATATCCATGCCCACAATCCAGACCGCATGATTTTTTTTATCAATTGCCAGGTCATACCCACTATATTCTGCTTTATCGGTAATCTGTCCCTCATTATTTAAAATGAAAATACTGTCTCCCAAAAAGGTTCCGTTATTACCGAGCATATACAAGCTCTCTTCCATTAAATAAAATGCTCCGGCCTTGATCCCGATAGACTTTATTCTGTTCCCCTGCGGATCAATCTTGGTTATGCTATCCTCTGGAGCCGATACCAACCATGCATAGCTGCCATCCTCGGCAACCTGCAGGTACCTTCTGGAACTGGCTCCTTCTCCAATATTCAGGTTTGTTGCTGAAGCCACTATTTCACACTGCCCGTTCATAATAATTAGGCTATCGTTATGCGGCTCAATGCCGTCTTTGTCGTTATTCCCGAAGATCCAGACATCCTGGGCCTGCATTCCTGAACAGCAGAGCATTGCTGCCATAAATAACAACTGTTTTTTCATGGAATTGGTTTTCATGTCTATTAATTATGAAAGGTTCCCATAGCTTTCTAATTTATAAAATAAAAATGGATATAAAAGCAAAAATCCTGGTTACCTGTTTCATCAGCATGATTTTGGCAAGTGATCTGTTGCTTATCTGACTGCTGCATCTAACATAACCCCGAAGCTAACAGAAAAAATATTAAATACCAATTTATTTTTACAGATGCCAATTTAAAAAAAAATGCCGGGTTTTAATGCATATTCTAACAAAAAACACAGGATGGGTATAGGTCTGCGTATATATGCAAGACCCGTTATTGTTTTAAAGACCTGAAGGTGTATAGATTAATGTTAGAATTGAAAGATACAGAATCAATATTTGAAGAAGAAGGGGAGAAAGGGATCAGTTATTGGTTGCGGTGATTGTGGTTGTTATGAATGTTGTGAGGATTGTCGGTTGTCAATTATGGATTGAAATCTCCGACTCCGGTATCGGGATACCTAAGGAGGAGCTGTCAAAAGTTTTTGATGAATTTTACCGTGCTTCCAATGTCACGAAAGATATTAAAACCGGATCGGGATTGGGGCTTTCCATTGTTAAGCAGATCATTGATATCCATAAAGGAAAAATCTGGGTCAGCAGTGAACTTGGAGCATGGACAATATTCAGTTTTATGTTGCCTAAAAATCCGGATATTCCGCTTTGAATTTGCATAGAACTTCGCTTATTTATATGCCACTGCCATTCATTTTTTTATACAATCCTGTTATATAAATTTCCTGTTTGTTTTATTTATTACCTTTAATTTTCGCATGAACTAAAGACGTCCTTCCCGATGAACATCAAATCTCCCCCGCACGGCCTGTCGCTATTGCTGCTTGTCGGGCCATCCCTGATCTGGTGCTCGGAATTTATCGGGTCAGGCGAGGTCATCCTGGCCACCCGCACCGGAGCCATCCTGGGTACCGGCGTCATCTGGGCCGTGATCGCGGGCATCTTCCTGAAATACTGGATCGGCATGTGCGGGGCCCGGTATACGGTCTGCACAGGTGAGAGCATGATCGACATGTTTGCCCGCATGCCCGGACCTAAGAACTGGGCCGTGTGGATCGTGCTTATCGGTCAGTTCGCTGCCGCCGGTATAGCCATCGGATCGCTGGCCACGGCCGCCGGAGTATTCCTGGGCAACCTGGTGGGCATCAGCACCAGGCTGGGGGGATGGACCGTCACCGTCTTTGCTTTTATCGTGGCATGGACGGGCCGCTTCAGCTGGCTGAAATTCATCATGAGTGCGCTGGTTATGATCATCCTGGTCGGCGTATTCGCCATATCGGTTCGTGTATTTCCGGGGCTGAAGGTTTTTCTTGAAGGATTGATCCCCTCGGTGCCGACCATCCCCGACTGGGCAGCCGGCAAGCTTCCCGATGCCAATCCCTGGCGCGAGGTGCTGCCCCTGATCGGGTGGGGGGCAGGCGGCTTTGCCAGCCAGGTGTGGTACAGCTACTGGGTGATGGGAGCAAAATACGGCGCGGCGGTGAACAGCGGTTACGGAACGGCCGCTTCCGTGAATGAGCTTAAAAATCTGGATATTTCCGGGGCGCTTAAGCTAAGGGGATGGATTAAACTCATTTATGTCGACGCCACCGTGGCGCTGGTGATCGGCATGGCCGCCACCCTCGGATTTCTGCTGGCCGGGGCCGGTATACTGAGACCTTTGCACCTGGTACCGGAAGGTGAAAAAGCAGCCCTGGAGATCGCTTCCATCTTTTCAACCCGTTGGGGAACTATCGGGGGCTTGTTCTTTTTGCTTGGCGGAACGGCTGCTCTTGTATCCACCCAGGTGGGTCAGCTGGCAGGCTGGCCGCGGCTACTGGCTGACTGCACAAGGATTTGCATTCCTGCATTCGGCAAGATCCGCTGGATCTGGCAGTTCAGGATCTACCTGGTCTTTTTCTTCCTTTCCAATATGATCATCATATACAGCCTGGGTTATAAGCCGGTTTTCCTGGTCAAGCTGGGCGCTTTGCTCGACGGACTGCTGCTGACCCCGCTGCAGGCCCTGTGGCTGATCATCGGATTATACGTCGTTTTACCCCGGCTCTACACCAAACCGGTTGCCGGCCTGCTGCGGCCGCACTGGATCTTTGGGGCGGGACTGGGGCTGGCGTTCCTGGTGTTCACCTATTTCTGCGTTTTCCAGCTTCCGTATGTATTGTTTTGAGCGTTCGTATTGTATTTCCTATTTTTTTCTACATTTACATTTCTTTAAGCAGGATCATACGATAGCTACCCATGGACTCAAAGAAGACACTCTATGGCAGTATTGCCTTCATTTCATTTTTTGCCCTGGCTGCCTGTTTGTTTTTTCTGCTGTACATTCAGCCGCATTTCTTTTTTTTCGCCCAGCAGCCGCCGTTTCAGAAGACCTTTTATTTCCTGAAACCTTATCTGGCCTTTCCGGGAGGGATCTCTTACTACCTCTCCAGTTTTCTGATGCAGTTCTTTACCGTCAACTGGCTGGGTTCGCTGATCATAGCGC
>CAYMJH010000073.1:0-16949 GCA_964390385.1 uncultured Bacteroidales bacterium
AGGTGGTCCCCATACCGCCGAGTATTGATGAATACCTGCGAAACAACCAGGACAGATACGGGGTTTTTTATGATCTGATGCAACGGTTCGCAACGTATACGCCTACAACTGAACTTGGAATTGATTATGATATATACACAAAAGCATATGCCGACGTCAGGGATATTGCATTTGAAAATGGCCCGCAGCGTCTTAGCTATGAAGCAACCAATTTTTACACCGCTTATATTCCTACGAATGATGTTTTGCAGCAATATCTTGACAATGCTTTTTTGAACGGGAAATATGCTTCCATCGACAGTGTGCCAAGAGAAACCATAATATATTTGCTGAATGGTCATGTTGCCGGAAACTGGGTATTCCCGTCACAAATACGCACTGAATTCCTTAATCCATACGGTGAAACGATAGAATTCGACCTCGACAATGAGGTGACCGGTGCCACCATGTGCAGTAACGGCGCCCTGTATGAAATCAACCGGGTATTGGAACCATTGGCGTTCACTGCTGCACCGGGTCCGCTTTTTATGGACAATAAATATTCAACTATCCTTCGCGCCATGAATACCGTTGGTGTCATTCCTACCCTTTCATATCCCGATGTGCCGGTTACGGTTTTTGCTGCGGACAATGACAGGCTGTTGGCCTATGGTATCAGGTACAACACGCTAAATGAGGCATTTGAACAACAAAATATATTCGGTATATGGGAAATCATGGAAGCAGAAGATCTTATAGATTTTGTTTATGACCACATCATTTATAAGGGGATGAATGATTTTTCCGGCGAAGGGATTGTATATACCGCCAATGGCACAGGCGTTTATGTTAACAATAATACCTTCATGGCCGGAGGCAACCGGGAAGCCGGTGAACAGATCAACCTGGTGGAAGCTATTAACAGCCATATCAACGGAGTATTATATTTATTGGATAATCCCATCAAATCCCCAAAGGAAGATTTTGCAAGGTATATTTACGGCAACGACCATTACTCCGGGTTTTATTCCCTGCTTGAAAAGGCTGGTTTAGTCGATTCTGTTCCTGACAAAGATGATCCCGACCGGTACTATAAAAGCCTGAAATTCTTGCTGACTTATGAAAACTGGACAGGGTTCCTGCCTGATAATGATGCGATTGCCAATGCCCAGGCCAATCATCTGATACCGGAAGATTCCATAGCACTGGGTAACTTTTTAAAATATCATTTTGTGGCCAATGCCTCAGTTACCGATTTCATTACGGTTTCCCGGAATTATAATACCGCGTCTGCTGACTCCGTCGGAGTGCCGCTGGAACTTTTGATTCAGTCGGAGCCAAAACATTTGGTTGTCACTGACGGATCGGGACAGGAAGTACAAATTGATCATAACACTGCCAATGTCTTGGTTAGAGACGGTGTTGCTCACAGCATAAAGACAGTGCTTTTATCCGACTAAATCTTAAAAAAATAACAGGTAACCAGCTATGAGAACTTTATTATTCACTGTGTTTTGTACAATTCTGATACTCTGTACAGCAAGTATTAAACTGTCAGCACAGACCAGGGCCATTGTCAGCGGTCAGATAAAAGACGATAAAGGGCCTTTAATCGGAGTTAACGTTGTTGAAACGGATAAAGACGGACGGTTTATTTCGGGGACAACCACCGACTTTGACGGGAACTTCACATTGACCGTCAGTAACAAGGATGCCACTGTTCAGGTGTCCTATATTGGATATACCACGCAGGTTTTTGAACTGGCAGGCAGGAGCAGACTGAATGTCGACCTGAAAGAGGAATCCATAAGAATGGATGAAGTCGTAGTAACGGCCGATAAAATAGGGAACGACGGCATTATTTCCATCCGCGACAGGGCTACTGCTGTCTCCAGGATCGAAATGAAAGACATGAACGAACTGATGACGTCCTCGATAGAAGAAATGATGCAAGGCAGACTTGGAGGGGTTGATATAGCGGCCATTTCCGGAGACCCGGGCGCCGGTGTAAATATACGTATCAGGGGGACAGCCTCCCTGAATGCCCGTAACGAACCCCTGATCCTTGTTAACGGTATCCCTTATGATGCCAACATCGATGATAATTTTGATTTCGGAACCGCTGATGTGCAAAGGTTTGGCAGCCTTATTGACGTTGCCCCCGAGGATATTGAGTCCATTGAAGTGCTGAAAGATGCCGCTTCAACAGCCGTATGGGGCTCGAAAGCAGCAAACGGAGTGTTAAGCATAAGAACCAAAAGGGGATTTAAGTCAGCCCCGGTATTTACTTATACTACAACCCTTACAAGATCCAAGGAACCCGATCCCATTCCCATGTTAAACGGTTATGAATATCCGAAACTGATAACGGAAGCACATTTCAATAAAAGGGTACCTGACGATCCATCCAACCTGCCTGATCCTGAAGATAAAAACTATGCGCAAAATACAAATTGGATTGAGGAAATCACCCGGATTGCCTACACCACAAACAATAACTTCTCCGTTAGAGGTGGCGGTGATAAAACACGATACGATATTTCTGCCGGGTATATGAGCCAGGAGGGTACTACCATTAATACAAAACTTGATAAGATAAACCTTCGCACGGCGCTGGATTATGACTTATCGAACCGGATAAAGTTAAAAACCGATGTTATGTTTACCCGGTACGACCAGGATGCGACGTATGACTGGGACAACTGGGATTTTAGAAATAAAACTGTGCGCACCGTTGCGTATAAAAAAATGCCCAACATGTCGGTATATGAAAGGGATACTTCGAATAATGTTTTAGGGAATTATTTTACACCGGACTATACCATACAAGGCAATTCAAAAGACATGTATAACCCGGTGGCCTTTGCCAACCTAGGGAAACATAACCGGACACAGGACAATACCAGGGCTTTATTTAATATAAAATATCAGATCGCCAGGAACCTTGTTTTCGAGAGTACCATCACCATGGATTTCTTTGATCAGAAACGCAAGAAATTCCTGCCTTATAAAGCCATTGGTTTTGGCATTGATGATGATATGTCAAACCAGGCAAGCGAAGAGTCTTTAAAGAAGAACAATCTGCAGACCATCAACCAATTGTACTATTCGGTCAATCTGAATGACCGGCATGATTTCTCCGCCCTCCTGAGGTTGAGGACAGAGGATGAAGCCTCGAAATTCTACAACATTAAAACAAGCCGGTCAGCCTCACCCTTTTTGCAGGAAGCCACCGGGAATGTGGATATTGTAAGCCTCAGTTCCGGTTCATCAACCTTTAGATCCGTAAGTACTTTCGGACAGTTACATTATAAATTCGATGATAAATATATCGTTACCCTTGGATTAAATTACGAAGGAACTTCCAAATTCAGCAAGGACAGCCGTTGGGGAACCTTCCCTTCCGTATCTCTCGCCTGGAGAATAAACGAAGAACCTGTCATAAATAAAATCAAGGCCATTGATGACCTTAAACTGAGATTCAGCTGGGGTGTTTCAGGCAATACACCGTGGGGCAACTATTTGTATTTTAACAGTTATGCGGCTAATTCAGCTTATAGTTACAATGGGATTGCCGGTGTCAGGCCTGAAGGAATTGAATTAACCAGCCTGAAATGGGAGAACATTGAACAGGTCAATCCCGGTTTTACACTGTCGATGTTTAACTATCGCCTGACACTGGAAGCAGATTATTATATCAAAACCACCACCGACCTGTACCTGGATTATTTTAATATCCCCACCTATACCGGATATGCCAAAATAGCCCAGAACAGCGGGACGATGGAAAACCGTGGCTGGGAGATCCTTACCAACATCACTTTTGTCAAGAAAGAAAAACTCAATATCCAGACAACCTTCAATTTGTCTGCCAATGAGAATATTATTATCGAAATGCCTGAAAATTATGCGCTGGAATATGGAAACATGCTGGACAACGGCAACTATAAGATCAGTATAGAACCCGGAAATCCCATCGGGGGATTTTACGGATATAAATACCTGGGTGTTTACAAAGATAATAATGAGCTTGTTGCGGTGGATATTAACGGAAACCAGATTTATGATATCGGAGATATTCCGCTGAAAATGATCCATGGTTCAGGTTATGTTTTCCACCAGGGTGATGCCAAGTACAGGGACCAGAATTACGACGGCGTTATCGATGAACTCGACCTGGTTTATCTGGGTAACCTGAATCCTGACTTTATGGGGGGATTTGGGCCGCGGATTGCTTATATCACCAAAATCGGTGAATTTGTTGCCAATGGATTCATGTATTTTAAATTGGGCCAGGAAATCATCAATCAATCAAGGATGGATACCGAAAATATGTATTATGACGATAACCAAAGCGTGGCCACGAATTACCGGTGGAGAAGACCGGGTGATGAAACAGACATGCCCAGGGCACTCAGCAGGGAGGGATACAACTGGATGGGATCGGACCGTTTCGTAGAAAACGGTTCGTTTCTCAGGCTAAGGACAGCGTCTTTCAGCTACAAGCCATCTGATGAGATTTGCACACGGCTGAGCCTGAAGGAGCTCAGGATTTACGCAACGGCTTATAACCTGTTTACATGGACAAAATACCTGGGACAGGATCCGGATGTTGCACAACCCAGTGATCCCAAACTGTTGCCCAAGGATAGCAGCAGAACGCCTCCAAGCAAGCAAATCATTTTCGGCCTCAACATTACATTTTAATTTTAATGCAGTACCCGATGAAAAACAAAATTTACATTCATATTATCACCCTGGGTTTGTTGTCTTTTTTGGGTTCCTGTACAGACTGGATGGAACTGGAACCTGAGGATAAACTGATACGCCAGGAATTCTGGCAAAAGAAAGGTGATGTTGAGGCTGTCGTGGCAGCAACGTACGATGCATTCAGGGAAACTTCGTTAAAGTCATTGATGATGGGCGAGGTCAGGGCCGATATGATATACTTTAATCCCACCGCATTCGGCAACTATGTTAAAATAGCTGAATCCGATATACAATATGACAACCCTGAGGTCAAGTGGGACAAATATTACTTTACCATTAACCTGGCCAATACGCTGATTCAGTTTATGCCTGAGGTGCTGGAAAACGATAAGCTTTTCACCGCCACCGAAATGCAAAGGATACATGCTGAAATGCTCTTTATAAGGTCATTGACTTATTTTTACCTTGTCCGGCTCTACAAAGATGTCCCGATGCTATTGTCTGCCTCCAGTTCGGATACAGTGGATTTTTATGTTGAAGAAAGTGATGAAGCCGTTGTGCTGAACCAGATCATAAGTGACCTGGAATATGCCGAGACCATCGCGGTATCCAAGGATAACATCGATGAAAACACGGCTCAGTTTATGACTGACCTGGCACTTTTCAAAGGCAGGGCCAATCAATACTCGATTCAGACCCTGTTAGCGGATGTATACCTGTGGAAAGAAGATTATCAAAAATGTATAGAGTATTGTGATAAGGTTATCGGCTCCAATTTGTATTCTCTTGAAAACGAAATAGACTGGTTTAAAATATACGTGCCGGGGAATTCAAAAGAAAGCATTTTCGAGGTACAATACAGCGAAGCCAACAGGGAAACAAATCCCATCTATGATATGCTCCTGCCCATCGTAGGCGGTTCAAGGGCCACCTTGTACGATTGGGTTTTGGAGGAATTGTTTTTGACCAGCGATATACGGGTTGCCCATGAAAGATACGGTCCGATAGCGAAATATAGCCTTATCAATAATGAAGGGACCGGGTTAAGACGGGATTACAGTCAGAAAGATGCCAATTTCATCTATTACAGATACGCTGATATATTATTGATGAAAGCCGAAGCACTGGCTGAACTGAACAGGTTTTCCGAATCGCAGGAACTCATCAATGAAGTTGCGTTGAGGGCAGGAAATCCCACTGTCTTTATCGATCAATCCCTATCAGCATTCAGAACTGCAATCCTGGATGAGCGGGCACGCGAATTCGCCTTTGAGGGCAAAAGATGGTTCGACCTGTTAAGGTTCGCCAAAAGAAACATGTTTGAAAATAAAACGCTGGTCATCAATATTCTTTTAAGTAAGGCCAGCGAGGAAAAAAGACCTATTTTACGGGGAAGGATATTGGATCCCAATGGTTTCTACCTTCCCATCCCGGAAGAGGATATTAAGTACAATGATAAATTAAATCAAAATCCCTATTACGACCGATAAAATGGAAATATCATGAATGAATTTTTATATAAAAAAAGCAGGGTGATGCGTAAGGCAGTTTATGTATTGGCATTATTGCCGCTCGTCATAACAAGTTGTGAAGAGAAAGAGATTCAGATATGGAGAAGCAGATCAACCGAGCAGCAAATAACAGAATATATAACCGCAAGAGATTCGGTATATGCTGAATTCAAAAAGGCCATGGATATTGGTAACATGAGCAGTTTGTTAAGTACCAGGGGGCCTTACACATTGTTTTTGCCCGATAATGAGGCCATGTTTGCCTATTATGAAAAAATAGGGATTAATGCGATTGAAGAGTATCGCGATTCCGTTTATTGGAGGAATGTTGTGCTGAACCATGTAATTCCCGGAATTTATAAAACCGGGGATATTCCTCCCGGCAGCATTCCTCAAACCAACGGGCTTGGTGATTTCCTGATTGCAGATGTCGATTTTGTTGACGGTCAGGGATATCTTATTATCAATAAAGAATCCTTTATAACCGATGAGAATGAGGAAACAGCAAACGGGATCATACACCGGGTTAACAAGGTAATTGACATAGTGAACAAAACCTGTGCTGAAGTTCTTGAGGAAAACGGATCTTTTCAAATCTTTGTTGAAGGTTTAAAACGCACAGGAATCATTGATACCTTAAAACAGGTTAATGTTCCCTATGGAAAAGTAAATGTCAGGGCAAGGTATACCATATTGGCCGTTCCTGATTCAGTATATAACGAGGAAGGCATTACCAGTGTTGATGAACTGATTGAGCGGTTTGATGATGAAATCGGGGAACTGACCGATATAAACAATGGTTTTTACCGGTATATGGACTACCATTGCCTGGAAGGAACGTACTATACGTCAACTATCCTCGACGACACATACCCCACCATTTCAAGAGAAAGCCTGGTGAATATTATCAGCGAAGGTTTACTGTTCAAAATAAACCTTAACAAAGTAACAAATGAATATACGGAAATTATAGTAAAATACTCCAATATCCCTGCCAAGAATGGTGCTATTCATACGGTTAACACAATCCTGGAAGAAAAAATGCTTCCGCCTGAAACCATTCATATTGAAATGACAGAGTTTCCGGACATCATGGCATTGGATTGTTTCCGCACTGAAATGAGGAATTTTCTGGATCCGGAAAACTCATTTGAAAAAATAAAATGGAAAACAGCGCCCTATCTGCAATATTACTATAAACCCGGAGAACCCTGCTCCTTTAATGACTGTATTGTTATGGCCGAAGGTTATTGGGAGGTGGAAGCTACCATACCTAAAATAAAGAAAGGCAAGTATCATATTGTATCCCGGTTTAAAAAAGGCGGGAACAGGGCCAATATAGCCGTATATGTCGATGGTGTGAGGAAAGAGGATGTCATTGTGCTGAATGATGACTTTGGGTATTTTGATTTTCCCATCTTCGATGTAGACTGGGAAACCACTACAGAGCATACCTTCAGGCTTAAAACAGTAACCCCCGGGATCGTCATGTGGGATTACCTTGAATTTGTGCCTATTGTTGAATAATAATAATGCCACACGGTTCATTCCGGATAACCCATAAACGCAAAGAAATTATGCTGAAAAAAATAATATGTAATCCTGTTGTGATGAGATATTTTCTCCTTGCAGTATTAACACCGGTGCAAATCCTGGTATTTTCACAGGAGCCATCGGTTATCAATATGTCAGGTGCTGTTACCAACGCTTTTTCAGGTGAACCTGTCAGCCAGGTTTTGATTTCCATTTCAGGGACATCTGTAAGTGTTACTACAGATGAAAACGGAAAATTCCAGCTGTCTGATATTAACACCAATGCTTTGGTTATTGCGAAACATCCCGATTTTGTTGGTAAAGAGTTATATCTTGCCGGCCGGGACAATCTGGATATAAAGATCATACCGATTGATTATAAAAGCAATGATGATCTGATTGTTACACCCCATGCTGATAAAAAAGCAAAGGAGATTCCCGCCTCATTTGAATATATTTCAAAACCGGAACTTCAGCAAACGTCCGAGACTTCATTTGCAAGGGTTATCCAGGGGAAAGCCGCCGGGGTTAAAGTTAATACCTTATCGGGGATGCCGGGCGCTTTGTCCGTGTTTTCAATACGCGGTCCCTCTACCCTTACAGGCAGGAACGACCCGGTGGTTATTATTGACGGTGTCCTGCACGAAATTCATTATGCAAAAGAAAGTCCCATTGACGGTTTTGTGCATAATCCATTGGAGATGGTTGATATAGATGATATTGAAAATATAACCATCATGAAAGATGCCCAGTCGCACCTGGGGTCGATGGGCGCTAACGGTGCCATTGTAATCAATACGGAGGAAAAAAAGGAAACCAGTTCTGCTATCAGGGTCCATATTTACCAGGGATTCACCTCACCATCCGCCAACAAAATGTCACTGATGAATGCTGAGCAATTCAACCATTATTTTAACCAACAGATTGCTTCATCGGCACTGTCCCAGGATGAAATCAATGCAAAGTTTCCGTTTTTAACCAGTGGCAATGATCCTGATGGTTTATATTCGAATAACACCAACTGGCAGGATGAAATTTTTACTTCGGGATTATTATCCAAATACCACCTGTTTTTAAAAGGAGGGGACAATGTCGGTAACCTGAACATGTCCGTCGGGTATCTCAAGCACAAAGGCATTATCGAAAACACCAGTTATTCCCGGTTTAACCTGAGGATCAACTCTAAAATCAATATAACCAAAAGATTCTCCTTTATTCCCAATGTAAAGGTTTCCACTTCAGACAGCTATTTAATGGAGCAGGGAGCCGATGAAGTTACCAATCCCATCCTTGCAGCGAACCTGAAACCACCCATAACCAGGCCATATTCCGTTAAAGGCACAACAAACGATCAATATCTTAACGATGTCGGGGCATTTGGCGTGAGCAATCCGGTGGCCATCACGCATAATTCCAAGGCCCAGAATAAGAATTACCAATTTTTGGCATCAGGAAAAGCCAATTATGATATTTCAAGCAATTTATCAGTGTCAACCAACTTGAATTTAACCTATAACAATTCCAGGGATAATCTTTTTACTCCCGATAAAGGATTGGTTGAAATTGACTCGGCAAAAAACAGTATGAATGCCCTCGTTACAAAATTCAGCTCGCTGCAGAATAATTTTATGATTTCTTACACGGCTGACCTGAATGAATATTCCTCACTTGACTTAAAATTGGGGAACCGGATCATGAGAAGTGTTTATGAATACGATTTGGGTTATGATCTGAATTCTCCTACCGACGATTTTACAACATTAGGAAGCGGGGCTGAAGATCAGTTCCTGAGAATGACAACCGGCAGTTCCAGGTCATTGAATTTTGTTTCTTATTATGCCCTGGCCGGTTATGGATTTCTGGATAAGGTTTATCTCAATGCATCGTTAACCCTGGATGGCAATTCAGTGATAAACAAAAATGACCGGTATAATTTGTATTATTCGGTTGCCGGCGCATGGAGCCTCGCCTCGGGAAATGAGGGTCTGTTATCACGGTATGACGAACTGAAGGTTAGAGCATCCTATGGAACAAGCGGTAATATTTTTAATGATGTATATGACTATTCAAGATTGTATTACGTTGGCAAAAGGATTACCGATGTCGGTGTAATAGTCATGGAATCCATTCCCAATGAAAACATGGAAGTGGAGAAAAAATCAACCGTAAACCTTGGTTTTGATATGTCCACTGCCGGCCAAAAGTTCAATACCAGTGTTGACCTGTTTTATGAGACAGTTAATAATCTGATAATCAGACAAAAGATATCTTCAGCCTATGGATTTCCTGAACTCTATGATAATTCCGGGAAAATGGCAAACCTGGGGGCTGAGTTGACTGCCGACTACCGGTTTAAAACCGGAAAGTCGTTGTGGACTGTTGGTTTTACAACCGCTTCCATGATCAATAAAGTAACGGCTATTGACCAGGATCTGGCAGAAGGTGAGCAAAATATTATTGTAACACAAATTGAAGATCAGCAAAATAATACAGTTGCTACCCTGATATCAGAAGTCGGAGGGCCGCTGTATGCATTTTACGGTTATGAAACAGATGGCGTTTACACCTCCGGCGAGGAGGCTAATGCCATCATGGGTCCGAAAGGTACCATAATGCAAGCCGGTGATGTGAGATATAAGGACCAGAATCAGGATGGAATGATTGATGAGCAAGATTTAAAAACGATTGGCAGTCCCCTGCCATTGGTTTACGGGGCATTGTTCACATCCTTTACAAAAGGCAGGTTTAAAGCTTCGGCTGACATCGGTTATGCTGCGGGCAATAAAATCTACAATTATGTGGCAATGAAGATCAATTCAGCCGATAATTTTTACAATCAGCACACAGACATCCTGGATTCCCAATCACCCCGTATTGCTTATGGTGATCCATCAGGGAACAATGTGTTTTCTGACCGGTGGATTGAAGACGGATCTTTTATACGGTTAAAGCATGTTACCCTGTCCTATGATTTTCCGGCCAACAACAGGTTTTTTAAGAAGATGAAAGTTTATCTTACCGGTTCAAATCTGATTACGCTTACGAAATATTCCGGGTACGATCCTGAGTTTTACTATAACAACAACATCATGTACACAGGGGTGGATTTTGGAAAAATACCTTTCGGAAGGTCCATGATTTTAGGAATAAACTTTGAATTATAATTTAACCTTGTTCAAAATGAAAAAACATCCATTCGGAAATTTTCAAATAGCTTCAGGAGTCTTATTGATTGCGGCCATAATAACATCCTGCGAAAATTTCTTAAATGAGGAACCCGGTGATAAAATAACGCCTGATCAACACTATAAAACAGGCATTGACGCCTTGACATCAACGGTCGGGGCTTATTCCCTGTTGCAGGAAGTAATGCCGAATTTGATTATAATGAATGATTTACGATCTGATTTGATGACGGTGACCGGGAATTTTGAACCGGATATAAGGAGTATCAACAATCACGATATTGATATTGATAATAAATACAATGATCCCTCGGGTTATTACAGGATCATATTGAATGCAAACGAGGTGCTGAATAATCTTAAAAAGATCCAGACCTATGACAGGGATTTCGATTCACTTTCGCTTGCCTTGATGACCTTAGACATGGTAAGCCTCAGATCATGGGCCTATTTTACCATTGTCAGGCTTTATGGTGAAGCTGCGTATATCCCTCAAAACATGAACTCATATGATAAAGATTACCAGTTTGAATATTATGCGAAAGACAGAATGATAGATACATTGATAAGTCATTTGGATACATTATACACCTACCAGGATGTGTTGATCGATGACCTGGGGTCAACACTCATTTATGAAAGAGCCCTGAGAGGAGAAATCTATCTTGAAAAGGGTGATTATCCGAATGCAATCCGGCATCTTAAGAATGCTATCGGGGATGCCGATATTAAAAGATTCAGAATGACTGAATTTAAAGATGAAGACTGGCAGAATATTTTTGTTAATTCCATGGGGCAGACATCAGAGGTAATGTCGGTGGTACCATACGCTTACGAGGATAACCAGGAAAATCCGCTTTCAGATCTGTTTTTTGCCGACAGGAAATATCTGGTCAAACCATCCGCTTATATTGTGAATTTATTTGGCGCGCAAACCACACAGAAAGGTGCAACAGGTGATACTTACAGGGGAAAAGGGATTTCATATGATTCCATAGGAAACAAACTGGTGGTAAGCAAATACAACATGGATCCGAATGAATTTTCAGGGGCTGATATTATCCTTTACAGGGCGGCTGATATCCTTCTTTTACTGGCAGAAGCACTGAACCAAACGGGAGATTATGAAGCGGCCCTCAGCATTCTCAACGAGGGCTATCATACACCCCCCGGATGGAGAAGGGTCAATGGAATCCGGAATCGTGTATTGCTGGAGCTGAAAGAAATGCCTGCTGCTGATATGCAGAACTCCATAGAAGATATGATTATGGAAGAAAGAGCCATGGAACTGGCTTTTGAAGGGAAAAGGTGGTTTGACCTTGTAAGGGTGGCAAACCGAAGGGGTGAATCCTATCTGGCCGGAAAGGTATCGGCTAAATATGAAGATGCCTCCGTTGCCTCAGCCGTATATGATAAACTGATGGATAAAAAGAACTGGTATCTGCCTTTTAATAAATAAGGCCTGAATCTGCTGTGAAAAATTAACAAGATTAAATACGGCGCATGCGCCGGTTAAGGATATAACCACGAATACTATGGCGCCGCAGGTGCCGACTGTTTGTAGCAATGACATAACCGTTCATGATAATTCCATACGTCCCGCCATACGGCGGGACGGGGGGAAAAATAATTCAGATCTTCTCATTTTACCAAACAGGGCGCCCCGCCGGGGCTTCCGGAAAAATGCAAAGGGTTGAGGATATGGCAGAGATCAGATTTAGGCCCTTTTCTCTATAAGTGATATTTTTTGGTGAAATATTACAAGGAAATCCATCAAAAAAGGCCTAAATTTCTTTCCCTGAAAGATGGGAAAATAAATAAACAATATCCGCCATGCAGCCATCCGGAAAATGTATGATTTGTGTACTTATATCTATAATGATATGCACGGTTTCAATAACAACAACTGCACAGACGGGTGAAGGAAACAAAAGTATCAGTCCCTTTTTATTCGGGTTGTTTTTTGAGGATATCAATTATTCGGCCGATGGCGGATTGTATGCCGAGCTCGTCCAGAACCGGTCTTTTGAGTACAATCCTGCCGAGCGCAGGGAATGGCATCCATTTTCTTACTGGGAATACATTACTCCTGGTTTTTCGTATGGCCGGATCAGTGTGGAAACCACCTCGCCGGTTCATCCCAACAATCCGCATTACCTTGTGCTGGATGTTGAGCATGTCGGCCGGGAAACTCAAGATACCGGCGAAGCCGGTGTGGGTATAAAAAATCCGGGATTTGACGGGATCGTGATCCGGGAAGGAGAAAAATACAACTTTTCAATGTTTGCCCGGCAGCTTTCCGATAGCCCGATAACCTTACTGCTTAGTCTGCAAAATACCAAAGGTGAAGTGCTGGCTGAAAACTCATTTTCCACCGCTTCAAAAAACTGGCAGCAATATACAGCGACATTAACGGCAACAGCAAGCCATGATAGTGCTTTATTGGTCATTTTAGCCAAAACGGAAGGCAAACTGGCGCTGGATGTGGTTTCTCTTTTCCCCGAGAAAACCTTTAAGAACAGGCCCAACGGCCTTCGCGCTGACCTGGCGCAAATGCTGGCCGATATGAAACCCGGATTCATTCGCTTTCCCGGCGGTTGCCTGGTGCATGGCGACGGCCTGGGCAACATGTACCGGTGGAAAAACACCATAGGCCCTGTTGAAGAACGGAAAGAACAGCGGAATATATGGGGTTACCACCAGACAACCGGCCTGGGATATTTCGAGTACTTTCAGTTCTGTGAAGATATAGGTGCCAAACCATTGCCTGTTTTGCCTGCAGCGGTCAGCTGCCAGAATTCAGGCGGCACATGGCGCATCGGCGGAACCGGTCAGAAAGCCTTACCCATGGATGAGATGCAGGATTATATCCGGGAAGTAATGGACCTTATTGAATGGGCCAACGGGCCGGCTACTTCAGCCTGGGGATCAAAACGGGCAGCAGCGGGCCATCCTGAGCCTTTTAACCTGGAGTATATCGGCATCGGAAATGAAGATAAGATCACGCCTGCTTTTGAACAACGCTTCAGGATGATCTATGAAGCCGTCAAAGCCAGCCATCCTGAAATCACGGTTGTTGGTACGGCAGGACCGTTTCACAGCGGCGAAGACTTCGACAAAGGATGGAAGCTGGCCAATGAACTGAAAATTCCGGTTGTTGATGAACATTACTACACGGATCCCGAATGGTTTTTATCCAACCGGCAGCGTTATGATCAATATGACCGGAAAGCATCAGGTGTTTACCTGGGGGAATATGCCTCCTGGGGGAATAAACTCTGGAATGCCATTGCCGAGGCTGCCTATATGATTACCCTCGAACGGAACGGCGATGTGGTAAAAATGGCTTCCTATGCGCCTTTGCTGGCAAAAAAAGGATTTACACAATGGAAAACGGATATGATCTTTTTCGACAACGTGAGCATTTGTCCGACCCCGAATTATTTTGTCCAGAAAATGTTCTCGACCCATCAGGGAGATCTTTATTATGACCGGGTGATCACACAGGACCGGCAGGATACCACGCTGGCGTCCTCATGTGTGCAGGACAGCAAAACGGGAGAACTCATCCTGAAAATGGTGAATGCCGGGAAAGAGGCTAAAAAATTCAGCATCGACCTGTCGGATTTTAAAAGCATCATTGCTGATGCTGAACAAACCGTGCTGGCCGGAAATGCAGAAGCCGAGAACACCTTTGAGAATCCACGAAATATTGTGCCGGTTGCATCGGTTATAAAAATCGGTAAAGCATTTGATCATATTGCTCCGGCCATGTCGCTGACCGTGATCCGGATTAAAACAAAGTAATAATGCATAAAAGCAACAACATGAAGGAATTAATGCTCTTCAGCATAATCTATTGGCTGGCCCAGGGTTGTCTTACGAATCTGACGGCACAGGAAAAACCGGCTCAAAATCCGGTCATCTTTGCCGACGTACCTGATATGTCCATGGTCCGTGTCGGTGATACCTACTATATGAGCAGTACCACCATGCACATGAATCCCGGTGTGCCGGTCATGAAATCAAAAGACCTGGTCAACTGGCAGATCATCAACTATGCCTATGACGTTCTCGACACGATTGACGCGCTGACTCTCGACAACGGGAAAAGCACCTATGGCAGGGGAACCTGGGCCAGTTGTATCCGCTATCACAACGAAACCTTTTATATTTCAACGTTTGCCCAGACCACAGGGAAAACCTATATCTACACCACGAAGGATATAGAAAAAGGACCCTGGAACGTTATTTCATTCAAACCTGCCTATCACGACCATACTTTATTCTTCGACGATGACGGTCGCATTTACCTTATCTATGGCGCCGGCCGGCTCAATATGCTTGAATTGAAAGAGGATCTTTCAGGGGTGAAACCAGGGACTGAGAAGGTGCTGATCGAGAATGCCAGCCTGCCTGCCGGGACCAATATTATGCTTGGCGCCGAAGGCTCCCAGCTTTTCAAGGTCCATGGCCGGTATTATCTCTTCAACATCACCTGGCCGAGGGGCGGAATGCGCACGGTTGTGGTTCACCGGGCAGACAATATCAACGGTCCCTGGGAGGGAAGGCTTGTGCTCCAGGATCTTGGTGTTGCTCAGGGCGGGATCATTGATACACCTGAGGGTGACTGGTATGCTTATCTTTTCCGCGATTACGGATCGGTTGGTCGCATACCCTACCTTGTCCCTGTAAAATGGGAAGACGGATGGCCTGTGTTGGGCATCGACGGTAAGGTTCCTGAAGCCTTAAACCTGCCGGCCGGCAGGGGATTGATCCCTGGCATCGTGGCCTCCGATGAATTCAGCCGTAAAAAAGGACAAGCGGCTCTTCCGCTGGTCTGGCAGTGGAACCATGTTCCCGATAACAGGTTCTGGTCCGTTACACAACGAAAGGGCTTTTTGAGGCTTACAACGGGCAGAATTGACACCTCATTCAAGCTGGTAAGAAACATCCTGACACAGCGCACGATCGGACCTGTATGCTCCGGTTCAACCTGCATGGATGCAAGCGGGATGAAGGACGGCGATATGGCAGGCCTGGTATTGCTGCAGCAAAAATACGGACAGGTGGGCGTCAGCATGGAAAACGGCAGCCGGTTTGTGGTGATGGTCAGCGCCGGATCAGGCCGGGCGGTTGAGGTTCAGCGTGTACCGCTGACGCAGAAAACGGTCTGGCTGAAAGCCGAATGCAATTTTACCGATCGTACTGACCTGGCAACCTTCTATTACAGCCTCGACGGCAAAAGCTGGAAACCCATAGGCGAGAAATTGAAAATGCAATATTCGTTGCCGGAGCATTTCATGGGTTACCGGTTCGGCCTTTTTAATTTCGCCACCAAAACTGAAGGCGGAACCGTTGACTTCGATTATTTTCGTATCAGCGATCAGATAACCGGAAAGGATTGATATTTTAAGGTTGAGTCTTTTCCAAAAAGTTTTTTTTGCCACAAATGCACAAATTCAATATTAATAATATATTATATTTCAATGCTTTATCAAATTTTAAGGCTCTTGCATAAAATAATATTGCTATAAAAATTCATTAAGAAGCTGTATCCATGAAATAAAGAATCAATTAATAATTCAACCCTGCCTGCCGGACAGGCAGGGATTAATTATTTTACCTGATCAAAGGAGAAAACAATAGTATTCTAAACAAGAGCTAAATTTAAATCATACGAATTACTAAAAATTAAATTTCCGGAATAGACACAAAGTTTATAACATAATTTAAAAACGCATGAGAAAAATTGTTTGTAACACACTGGCAATAATTATTTTTGCACTCTTTTCTGTGGTTCTCAATTCATCGTTCGCACAGAATCCTTTCATCCGCGACCAGTTTACGGCTGATCCATCGGCCAGGGTATTTAACGGAAGGGTGTATGTATATCCATCGCATGACATCCTGGCCAAAGAAGGCATGGGTCGCCCCGGTTGGTTCTGCATGGCGGATTATCATGTGTTTTCATCGGAGAATCTTACCGACTGGACTGATCATGGTGTTATCGTCAGTCAGAACAAGGTGT
>CAYMJH010000074.1:0-12444 GCA_964390385.1 uncultured Bacteroidales bacterium
CTGGTGCGCATCTTCCTTGGGGAAAATGATTTCTGGCATCACAAGCCTCTGTATGAAGTCATTGTTGAAAAAGCACGTGAGCTGAATCTGGCCGGCGCAACGGTTTTCCGGGGCATGTTGGGTTATGGGGCTACCAGCCGGCTGCATGCCGCCAACATACTGAGGCTGTCTGAGGATCTTCCGATAGTCATTGAAATAGTCGACTCCGAGGATAAGATCAAAACCCTGTTGCCTTTTCTGGATGAAACCGTGCAGGAAGGACTGATAACCCTCGAAAAGGTGAATGTGATCAGGTACAGGCACGCTTGAAATACAGCACCAAGAGCCAAGATATAAGATCAAAGATCAAAGATCAAAGATCAAAGATCAAAGATCAAAGATTGAAGATCAAAGAGTAAAGATTAGGAATTGCGCTTGCTCCGAAAATATAGTTTTCGGCCATTCGTGTGATGATCACCGGTCTTTTTCCCCAAAGATGATGGCTTCGTAGGTGAAAAGTTCCGCGTCCTTCCAGCCGTCCCATCCGATGCCGGCTTTATCCCTGGCACAATGCCCCAGGAATTCCTCGAGGTTCCATTTTGTATCCAGGGCCACCTGGGGGAGAAAAGTGCCCGACCGGTTTCCCTTCTTTATATAAATGCCATGTTTCCCCAGGATAATTTCATCAGCTGACCCGATCTTCTTAAGGGGTGTAAGCACCGAAATTTCAATATCGATCTTGTCCAACTCCGGTGGGGTTACAGGCGTAAACCTGGTATCCCTTGTGGCTGCCGCAATTGCCATTTCCTGTACCACCATGTAAAGGGGACTGGTGGCGTCAAACCTACCGATGCAGCCTCTTAGTTTTCCCTGGCTGTGCAAGGTGACAAAGGCGCCGGATGGTGATTTAATGGCGGCAGGGAAACGTTCGGCTTCGGGTATATAGGATTTGCCGCTCGTGACGTACAATTCGATTGTCCGGCGCGCCAGCGACAGCAATTCCTTTTTATCCTGAAGTGAAAATGTGGTTTCAGCCGACTGGTGGCTGGCTTCGGGTCCTGCATCCCGGGTAATGGCAATGGCATGATATCCGACCACTCTTGATTTATCTCCATATTCCCTGGCATCGCCGGAATTTTTATAATCCACCCCGATATAGTTAACACCCTCCATTTCTTCCGTAATATACATGAGGGTCAATACCGAGCTCCATCCGCACAGGCTGGTGGCCAGGTTATCAATGCCCTTCATGTCATTCGCATCAAGGGTTTTCAGGAGTTCATGGGGACGATTGCTGACAATGACATCAGCCGTTGCCTTATCAACTTTTACAGCGTTTTCATAGGTAGGATAATGCGAAAAATCCGTGCTGATCACAAACAGGTTCTCGGAATTGAAAAAAGGCTTTAACGCGCCGGCTATTTTTCTGCATGTTTCACGGTTCTGCGTGGCAATTACGATAGGAACGATAGTAAAATCATTTTTCAGCCGGTATTGCAGGAAAGGGATCTGCACTTCCAGGCTGTGCTCATATAACTGAGCGTCGGTGCGGCTGTTAAAAAAATGATTCTCGCCGATCAGTTGATTGGCAAGGCTTAAATCGACCGGAACGATGCCCAGCGGTGTTTTAAAATTTCCCTGGTTATAAATCGATGCGCCGTCAAAAGCGGTACGGTGACTTGAACCAATAATAAAAATAGTTTTGTACTTCTTATTGTAATCCAATTGATTAAAACTTGAAGCAGCAACCCCGCCTGAAAAAACATAGCCGGCATGGGGTGATATCACAGCCAGCACATCTTTGTCTGTCATGCGTTTTGCCGCATTTGCAAACAGATTGTTGAGTTCAGCCCGGAGCACTTCTGCATTCCCGGGATAAAACTGCCCGGCCACAACAGGTTCCCGGGTAATCAATTCCTGGTTTGATTCCTGCATGGTAATGATTTTATTATGCTGAGGTTTACATGAAAGGTTGAAAATAAAGAGCGCCGCTAACAATACCTTGGTTCTCATGGTTACAGTCTTAAAGGTACAAGCTGAGTACGATGATCGGATCATGGATAAATAAAGGTACGAATTATCAGGGTGTAATGAATGTAAAAACAGATTATTTTCATGCTGCATCAGGGCAGGAAATGATTGCAGGTCCGGTATAGCAGCCATATTTATAGCGCCGGACGGGGATTTAATCCATCCTCAATAATATTCTTCGCCCTATGCATCAACTCCTGGATATTGTCTTCTTTAAATTGCCGGATATCAATGGGTTCATGGATTATCATGGTAACTTTCCCCGGCATAAGGTTCAATGACCGGTTGGGCAGGATGTCCTTGGTACCGGCAAGGGTTATCGGAAGTATGGGCAATCCCAGGTCAATTGCCAGTTTAAATGCACCCCGCTTGAAAGTTCCCGGTATTCCCGAATCACTTCGTGTGCCTTCAGGAAACATCACCACGGAAGTTCCGTTAACCAGCTTTTTTTTTGCCTCATTGAGACTCTCCATGGCAACCCGGCTGTTAGAGCGATCCAGGAAAATATGACCGACCTTCCTGCTGCCGAATCCAACACCGGGCAGTTTTCCCAATTCCTTTTTCATCACCCATTTGATATCAATACCAAGCCATCCGTAAATGAGGAAAATATCGTAAACACTCTGGTGATTTGAAATGACTACATAGGAAGTATTCCTGCCTATGTTCTTCCTGCCTTTGACACTCACGATCATGGGCGTGAAAAATCCATTGATCCTTGACCAGACAACCCCTCCGTAATAACTTCCGATGCGCGGGTTGACCAGTGAGGATACAATGACGGCAACCGTTCCGAAAAAAAGGGTGTTCAGGAAGAGGAACGGGGCGAAGAATAACCATTTATAAGGTTGATAAAGAAGCCATAATAATGTGCGGTATTTGGGGGTCATGCTGAAAAAAATTGGTCAAATTTAAAAAAAACGATTTAAATTAACAGCTTCTTTGGCTTATCACGAATTATTTGGATATTTGCAGCCAATCCCTTAATGCGCCTGAATGAGCATGCTTGATCACCAACAGCCCTGGCTTATCCTTGTCAATCCAAACGCAGGTCATGGAAAAGGCATCCGTGACTGGAAGAAAATCGCATCGCTGCTGTCGGTGTATGGGCTGAATAGCCAGGTGCACTTCACCGAAGCAAGGCATCATGCCATACAACTTACCATGCAAGGCGTTGAGCAGGGCTTTCGAAAAATCATCGTGGTTGGCGGGGACGGGACTATGAACGAGGCTGTGAACGGATGTTTTATGCAGTCTGTATGCCCCACCACTGACATCACCCTGTCGATCATAACGGTGGGGACCGGTAATGACTGGGGAAGACTGTTTGGCATTCCCTTTGATTACGAGGATGCCATAAAAGTCATACAGAAAGGGAATACGCACCTCCAGGACACGGGTATTGTGGAATATTACCACGGTGCACAAAAAGAGCGCAGGTATTTCATCAATATTGCGGGTCTTGGTTTTGATGCTGTAGTGGTCAGCAGGACCAATACGCAGAAGGACAGGGGCAGGGGAGGCAAAACAGTTTATTTCTGGAATCTTTTAAGGAGTCTGCTGACATACCGTCATACCCAGGTTGAAGTAATTATCGACGGTATGCCGATCAGGAACAAAGTTTTCACCATCAGCCTCGGTATCGGGAAATTCTCCGGCGGAGGAATGATGCAGACGCCAAATGCAATAACAGATGACGGGCTGTTTGATGTTACTATCGTTAATAAGATCAGAAAAGGTGATATCATCATGAGCCTGAAAATGCTTTACGATGGCACCCTCTACGAACATCCCAAAATAGAAGGATACACAGGCAGGCATATCCTTATCGATTCAGATCCGCTTATCCACCTGGAAACCGATGGCGAATCACTGGGGCATTCTCCCATCGAATTCAATATCATTCCCAAAAGCATCAATGTCATTTACAATCCGGAGCAGGAATTATTCTCTTCGCCCACCGGCAAACCAGGAAAATAAACCACTGAACAGATAGCACCCGGGATTTTACTGCTATTTCTGAATTCGTTAATCGCAATCTTACTATTCAATCTTTGATCTTTAGGGTATCCGGCAGCATAACCGCTATAAAAATATATGCTATGGGTATACTTTAATAATATAATCACATTTGAAAATATACCCTAATGAAATAGTAGTAGTATATATAAAATATGTTAATAATTAATTTTATACCCCTACAATATGTATGGTATAAAAAAAAAGTGTAAATTCACCGCATGAATTGATACCATAAGCTGATCGGTTGACATATTCATTCACGGAACAGCAATTTCTCTAATGATAAAACACGACAAGTTATGTGCGGAATTGTAGCGGTTTTTGACTTGAAGGTCAGGGCAGACGAATTGCGGCCCAGGGTATTGGAAATGGCCAGAAAATTGCGCCACAGGGGACCGGACTGGTCCGGAATCTATGTTCATGATAACGCTATACTGGCTCACGAACGCCTGGCGATTGTTGATCCCCAATCGGGGAAACAACCCTTTTGCAGCCCTGACGGAAATCTTATACTGGCTGTGAACGGAGAAATATACAACCATCAGCCGATACGAAACCGCTATTCGAAAAGCTATGCATTCTCCACGCAGTCGGATTGCGAGGTAATTCTGCCGTTGTACCGTGAAAAGGGACCGGCTTTTTTGGATGAACTCAATGGCATATTTGCCTTTGCACTTTATGACAGGGAAAATAACAGTTACCTGATTGCCCGCGACCATATCGGGATCGTTCCGCTTTATACGGGGCGGGACAGGGACGGGAACTTCTACGTAGCCTCTGAAATGAAAGCCCTGGAGGGTATATGCCTGAGCATTCAGGAATTCCTTCCCGGCCATTATTTATCAAGTGCTGAAGGGGTGATGAAACGTTGGTACAAGCGCGACTGGATGGAATATGATAATATCAGGGACAACGGTTCCTCCATCGACACCTTACGGCGTGCAATGGAAGACGCAGTTCACCGTCAACTGATGTCGGATGTTCCCTATGGTGTATTGCTTTCAGGAGGACTTGACTCATCTGTGGTATCTGCAGTCGCCAAGAAATTTGCAGCACGACGGGTGGAATCCAATGACCTGCAGGATGCCTGGTGGCCAAGCCTTCATTCGTTTGCTATCGGACTGAAGGGATCGCCTGACCTGGAGGCCGCTCGCAGGGCATCTGAACACATCGGCACCATACATCATGAGGTTTATTATACGGTTCAGGAAGGCCTTGATGCTATCCGGGATGTGATTTACCATATTGAAACCTATGATGTGACCACGGTCCGTGCTTCCACACCGATGTATCTGCTGGCCCGTGTGATCAAATCCATGGGCATTAAGATGGTGCTTTCAGGGGAAGGAGCCGATGAAATATTCGGCGGCTACCTCTATTTTCACAAAGCTCCCCATGCAAAGGCTTTTCATGAAGAAACAGTGCGGAAAATCAGCAAGCTTCATTTATATGATTGTCTCAGGGCCAACAAATCATTGGCAGCCTGGGGCGTAGAAGGACGCGTTCCCTTTCTCGACAAGGAATTCCTTGATGTAGCCATGCGCATAAATCCCGAAGACAAAAGACCTAAGGATGGCAGGATTGAAAAGTGGATTGTGAGAAAAGCTTTTGAGAATATACTTCCGGAAAGTATTGCATGGCGCCAAAAGGAACAGTTTTCCGACGGAGTGGGGTATAGCTGGATTGATTCACTGAAGGAACTGGCATCCAAAACCATATCGGATGAACAGCTGGCCAATGCCAAGTACCGTTTCCCAATCAACACCCCCATGACAAAAGAAGAATACTGTTACCGGTCCATCTTTTCAGAACACTTTCCGTCAGACACCGCTGCAGCCTGTGTACCCTCATTGCCTTCGGTTGCCTGCTCAACTCCCGAAGCATTGGCATGGGATGAGGAACTAAGAAAGCTGATTGATCCTTCCGGCAGGGCGGTTAAAAACGTTCATAAACAAGCCTATGATTGATGCCGAAATAGTAAGGACTTGTTTATCGTTGAAGTGCTATTTATTAAACAATTTGTTTACTTCGATGTTGTTATAATATAACAGGGCAATTTCCCTGTTATATTATAAAAGAATATCAGGTATAAACAAAAACAAATTGAAAATGAAAAAAAGTGTTTTTATTATGGCTCTCCTGTCCATGTTAGTGCTGAATTCAACATGGGGGCAGCATACATGGATTATTGATAAAGCCCATTCGAAAATCGGATTTACCGTTACCCATCTGGTGGTTGCTGAAGTTGACGGTGTTTTCAGGGAATTCAATGGCTCATTTGTTTCAGCAAAAACCGATTTCACCGATGCGAAAATTGATTTTTCCGTAAGTGTTGCCAGCATCTCAACCGATAATGAGATGCGGGATAACCACCTTCGGTCTGATGACTTTTTCAATGCTGAAAAATTTCCGTTGATGACTTTTAAAAGTGTTTCCTTTAAAAAGACCGGGGATAATAAATATCTGCTTGAAGGAGATCTGACAATCCGCGATGTAACCAAAAGGGTTGTTTTTGATGTTGCTTACGGGGGAATGATTAAAGATCCCTGGGGAAATACGAAGGCCGGATTTAAAGCCACCACAACCGTTGACCGCTTTGATTACAACCTGAAGTGGAACACATTGACTGAAGCCGGCGGAGCAGTTGTCGGCAGAGAAGTACAGGTTATCCTGAAACTGGAATTTCAGCAGCAAAAATAAAAATGATTATTTGCGTGAAAAATTAAAAGGGCAGGGTTGAAAAATCCATGCCCTTTTTTTTTTATCTGTCTGAATATAAATTTTTTTCAGCATGTTTTTCGTTCTGATGACTTTTATTATTCTTCTGAATCTATTACAGGCAGCTGCTTTCAGCATTAACGTCATGGTGAATTTTCCCTTCGGCAAGTTGTCTTGCTTCGTGAAATAGTATGAAAATCTATGCATTACATTATAACCTCTGTAACAATTCTCCGTATATACAATTCCAAAAGCACGCAATGACACGAATAGATAAATATAGTAATAAGGGTTGTCTGCTGATTATTTATTGCCTGATCCTGTTTCAGGGAAAGTCACAGGAATATCCCGGATTCAGGGTTTCCGGACGCCATTTGTATGACAGGTGCGGGGAGAAAGTGGTATTGCGCGGCCTGGCAAATCCAAATATCTGGTTTGAAAAAAACGGAAATCCCCGGTATGAAGAAATAGAAAAAACGGGCGCAAATGTTGTTCGTATTGTATGGCAAACCAACGGCACGGCTGATGAACTCAACCAGGCCATCACCAATTGCAGGGAGAAGAACATGATCCCAATGGTTGAATTGCATGATGCAACCGGCGACTGGAGCAAGTTGCAGCAATGCATAAATTATTGGATCCGGACGGATATTGTAGCGGTGATCCGGCTTCATGAAGAATATCTTTTGATCAACATCGCCAATGAATGCGGAAACAACAGTGTTTCAAAATCCTCATTCAGGACAGGCTATGAAGTTGCCGTCCTGCAAATGCGGAATGCCGGCATTCATGTACCGCTTGTCATTGACGGTACCGATTGGGGAAAGAATATTGATATCCTGCAGTCAGAAGGCCCTTACCTCATTAATGCTGATCCGGATCACAACCTTATCTTTTCCGTTCATATGTGGTGGCCTGAAATGTACGGATTCAGTGAAAGCGACATTGCCGATGAAATCAGCGAATCGGTTGGTATGGATCTTCCACTCATCGTCGGCGAGTTTTCACAGATGCATGGAGAATGCACCACCAACACGATCACGTCTTCAAATTCCATTGCCTACCGGACCATCATCCGGGAATGTCAAAAAAATGAAGTGGGGTATATTGCATGGTCGTGGTTCGGAAACTGCAATGATTTCTGGGATATGTCATCCGCGGGAACATTCGCCACACTCTATGATTGGGGACTTGAAGTTGCGGTGACCGATACCAACAGCATCACCAATACCTCGGTGAGACCTTATTTCATGATTAACGGAGTATGCAATTCCGCAGGTATCGATAATACAAAAACAGATCATGCAGGCGGTATAAAATGGCTGAAGAACTATCCGAATCCCTTCGATGATTACACGCATATCGCGTATGAACTGGGTCATGAAACACACGTGAAACTCGCAGTATATAACCGTTTAGGCGAAGAAATAAAAATTCTTGTCGATGCATTTCAACGGCCTGGGCATTATGAAGCAACATTCTTTTCTGATGATACGGCTCAGGGATTGTACCTGATTTCCCTTGTTACAAGCGAGTTTCAGGAGTTTCAAAAAATGATATGCAGAAAAAAACATGGTGAAAATTAGAAACATTTATTAACAATGGAGACACAAAAAAATCAAAAATATTTTCTCTTAAATCATTTTAATTCAATCATTTATTTCAAATGAGGACTGAGGTTATTAACCGAATTGTTGAATAATCATGGATTTAGCCATCAAATTGATTCCAATATTCTATTGAAGCTTTTTGTACTTTTATTTTAATTATTGTTTTATTTTTTAAAAACGAAAAAAAATGGCAACGAAAAAACCTGTAGCTAAAAAAGCTAAAACTGCGACCAAAAAGGCAAAACCGGCAGCCAAAAAAGCCGTGAAGAAAGCAAAACCTGCTGCTAAAAAAGCAGCCGCAAAAAAAGGCGCAGCCGTAAAAAAGGCAAAACCGGCAGCTAAGAAAGCTGTTGCAAAGAAGCCCGCAGCAAAAAAAACTGCTGCTAAAAAGCCAGCGGCCAAGAAAGTCGCAAAAAAAAAGTAACTAAAAAGGCAGACAAAAGTTTGCTGGGCAAGGCCAAGACTCTTTTAAACAAAGCCGATGATATCTTCGATGATTCAGTGGCCAAGGTTAAAAAGAGCAAAGCTTTCGGATCGGTAAAACAAGCTTATCAAAAAGCCGAGGATTTTGTCGAAGATAAAATGGATGACTTTGAAAAGAGCGGACTGAAAGGAAAACTCGGATCATTGGCAGACAAGGCAAAAACAAAGCTGAAGAAGCTTTAAGGAAAGCAAAAGAATTGGGTAAAAACCTTGCCGGGAGAGCAGAAAACAAAATTAATGCATTTACCCGCAGTGGTAAAGATAAACCAAAGGGATAGTTTTTTTTCCTGGTTTAATTATCGATATCATCTATTCCGGATGGTATCATGAAGAAGTAAGAAATCGCATGAGAACTGTCAGACTCCATCAGGATGTCTGACAGTTTTTTTATGCCTGGTCTCTCAGTTCATAACTTCAAAAGAGATCTTCGCATTAACACGGTATTCAACGATTCGGTTTTTTTTGACTACAGCACTCATGTCCTGTACATAAACTGAACGGATTTCCTTTACGGTCTTGCCGGCCATCTTCACGGCCGTGCTGGCCGCATCTTCCCAGCTTTTTTCTGAGGATGCCATGATTTCAATTACTTTTAAAACTGCCATTGCTTAAAATTTTAAATTAGACGTTTTGGATTCCTAATAAATTTAATTCATTTAACCTACAAAAAAAAGAAAATCGGTTTGTTATTGTGCAATCCGCCGGAATCGACAGGCAGTTGAAATCAATAACGCGGAGTGCTGAATTCGATGCTGTCGGTATAAGTGCTGTACCCGCCGAATATGCCCAGACCGTTCGTAATATTGGTATGGATCTGAACCCTTTCGTTAAGCGGATTGTCATCTGCCATTTGATACAATAAAAGCGACCTGAGATAAAGATAATAATCAGGAGTCAGGGATCTCAGGCAAAAATAGTAAGTGCCTTGCTGATTCCAGCTTTCAATGAAAAGCCTTACCGAGAACCTCTTTCCGTTGATGAGCTCATCCGAAAAAAAAGCACTGGAAGCACTGAACACACCGGTTTCCAAATCGAGATGAAGCGGATAAATGCTATTCTCCGAACGATAAAATTCAAAGATCGGATCATCGGAATAAAAATAGCGGGGCCACCGGTTTTCTGTTGTATCTGACGCCGGATTATGATACAACTTTATCTCATAATAGTTCTGAACATTGGCAGGATCGTCCGCTGTAATTATGCATTCATAGGATGATCCCGTGTAGTAATTATTATACTGCTTTTTCCAAAGCGTATCGATGGAAATTATATCCACCGGTTCGGGAATGTTGCAGGTTGATGAAGCTTCAGTCCCGTCGTTTGTCACGACAACCACACGGTAATCTGACCCTGTTTTTGGAATGTTTCCGGGTAGCTCATAGAAACCGTTATCTTTGTAAGTCATGATACCGGCCAGGGTATTATTTTCGAACAGGGAAAGCCGGGCATCGGAAATATAAGGTATACTGCCCGTGTCCAGCACGGGTATGCTTTTGCTCAGGTTGATCTGAACGGAACTGTCTGTATTGATGATGCCATTGATCACCAGGTTTAAATCACCGGGTTCAATCGTATAGTCAATGATTCTCTCACAGCCCGCCAGAAGAAGGAAAACGACGGACCACGCGACGGATCTTCTGGACCGGTTCAGTTTAACGGAAAGAAAGGTACGGTATTTTTCAACGATCGTTTTCATAAAAGCAGGCCTTTAAAACTTAAAACTATAACTGATAAAAGGGATAATCGGAAACAGGCTGATCTTCTTAACTACTGGCTCACCGCTTCCCATGCCATACCAATCATAATCTTCGCCAATATATATATAGAAAGGATTGTTGTGACAGTATGCATTGTAAAGCCCTGTGCTCAACGTACCCTCTCCCCATTTTAATTTCTTGTGAAAGTTGAAGGCAATATCAAGCCGGTGGTAGGCAGGTGTCCTGAAGTTATTGCGGCTTTTAAAATGCTCCAGCTCCCTGTGGTATTCGTTGTAACCGGAAGGCCAATAGACATGATCGTATTCATCCTGGTCGGGATACAAAGGCAGGGCAGAAATAAATTTCTGATCCGGCAGAGTCAATGCAGTTCCGCTTTCGAAAACCCATACAGCCCCGACATCTATTTTTTTGGAAAACCGGTGATTGATCACGACGCTGATGTCATGGCGGCAGTCATATTTAAAAGGATAGGTTTTGCCGCCATTGAGCCCGTCAAATTTGCGGTAGCTCCATGAAAGGGTATAACCCAGCCAGCCTGTTGTTTTTCCTTCCTTCTTTTCAACCAGCCATTCGGCGCCATATGACCAGCCCTTCCCTGTTTCTATGATCGTTTCCCAGTCGGCATTGGTATTCAGGTAGGTGGTCCCATCCTTATATTCAATTACGTTTTGCATGGTCTTATAAAATCCCTCCGTAGTGACAACGATTTTTTTTGCCACGGTGAAAGCTATTCCCCCGGAATACTGCCATGAGTGTTCAGGTTTTACCCTGTCGGTTGAAGGCAGCCATAAATCGGTAGGCAGACTGATGGATGTATTGGTCAACAGGTGAATATATTGCACCATATTCGAAACTGAGCCTTTAAGGGCAATGTTATGGTTGAAGAGATATCTCATTGATAAGCGGGGCTGCAATGAGAAATAGTTTTTATCACTTACCCAGAAGGAAGAGCCGTGTACTCCCGCATTGACCTTCATTCTTTTGGTCAGATTGAAATCATCTTCGGCGTAGACATCAAGTTCGGTAGCAAGGAGACTTGAAACACCGTATAAGGTATCTACCATGTCGGCATAATCAGCACCCTTGTATTGGTAATCATTGGTGCCGGGATGAAAATCATGACGGATTATGCTTCCTCCAAACCGAATGAAATGATTGCTGTTCGCCATAAAATCAAAGTCGCTTCTCAGGGAATAATCGGTGACACCTGATAGGTAAGTCCATTTATATTTTGAATTTATTGCTGCCCGGGAAGGATCTGTTGTTTTTGTGTCACTGTCGTACACTTTAAACCTGTAACGGGAATAAGTGAGAGTGGTATTGCTGAAAAGACGGCTTCCCAGGATGCTGTTCCATCGTAAAACCGAGGTCAGGTTTCCCCACTGGATTCCGGTTTTATCCTGCAGGTTATAGTTGGTTTCGTCATAAATGTATTTGTCGTTATATTTATAATACCCTACATCATCGCCCAGGTAACAGCTCAGGTATATCCTGTTGTTTTTGTTAACCTGGTGGTTGATCTTGGCGTTCGCATCATACAGGTAGTAACGCACATTCAGAAAATCATCTATGGCCTTTACGACGGGTTGCGCGATCAGATCGATATAGGACCGCCGTGCAGCAACAATGAATGATGTTTTATCCTTTACCAGCGGGCCTTCGAGGCTCAACCTTGAAGCTACCAGTCCAATGGAACCTTCACCATGAAATTCCTTGTTATTGCCTTCCTTCATATGGATATCGATCACCGAGGACAGCCTTCCGCTGTACCTCGCAGGAAAGCCTCCTTTCATTACAGCAATGTTCCTGATAGCATCTGTATTAAACACAGAAACAAATCCGAACAGGTGGTTTACGTTGTATACAGGGACTCCGTCGAGCAG
>CAYMJH010000074.1:12454-16706 GCA_964390385.1 uncultured Bacteroidales bacterium
GAATAAGGTTTTGGTCGGGACTGCCACCGCGAACCATTATCCCGCTTGATCCTTCCCCTCCTGATTGTATGCCGGGCATCAGTTGCATGGCTTTCAGCAGATCGCTTTCGCCCAACAGAAAGGGCAGGGTAGAAAGGCTTTTAACGGGGATCTCAATCAGTCCGGTTTGTGAAGATTCTATACTTTTCAGCAGGTGATCGGCACTCACGGTTACCGCTTCAAGTTGAATGGCAGGGACCAGCCGGATGGTAAGCGAAGTATCCCTTTCCAAGTCCAGGGTACAATGTACCGGTGCATATCCTATATAGGAGAAATTCAATTCATGCTGTCCTGCAGGCAATTTTAAACTGAAAAAACCATACGGATTGGATACAGTCCCGTGCAAACGGTCACTTGTGTATATGCCCGCGCCGATCAGTTTTTCTCCCGTTTCAGCATCTTCAACAATGCCATTTACCACCGGTGTTTGCGGGTAAAGGCGGAAACTTGCAAACGATGATAACAACACCAGTAATAGGATGAGGCTTTTGAATTGATATTGAATCCGGCTGATCATGGATAATCAGTTAATCATAAGATGACTTAAATTCAGGGTATAAACCGATTCCGACATTCCTCCAAAGATTCCCAATCCGTCACTTACATTGGTATAGGCCTGGGACGGTTCGCTAAGGGGATCGTCCTTGACCTGCATATGCTTGCCAAGCAACTGCATATAGACAAAGTAGTCTTTGGTAACAGACTTAAGGTGAATTTCCACTGTGGAGTTTTCTGTAATATTGCTGGCATCTATGGAGGATAATTCGACCATCAGTTTATAATCCTGGCCATTGATAAGCTGATCGGAAAACAGCATCTTTTCACCGTAGAGATGTTCGCTGCGTTCATCCTTTGTCATAATGCTATTTCCCAGGACGCTCAGATCAATGATCGGATCATTTGACCGGAGGGTGGGATAATATGAATGCTGAGAAACGGAAATAAATGAATCGGAAAGAGTATCCGTGAATACATATAGGTTGCTTTTGAAATTACGGAATACAATTTCCGTTTCATAATAATTCTCTGCTTCTGCCGGGTCGGTGAAACAAATGGCGGTATGGATCTCCATCAATGTGATATCAATATCAGTTTCGAAAGTGTCGCCGACACCATAAGCGTAATTGTACCGGGTTTCTTCACTGGCAACCAAGCTGGTATCAACCCGGATGATCCGAACAGGATCCGGCAAACTGCAACGGGCAACGGCAGTTTTCATGCCCGGGACCGAGACCTGTAAACGGTATTCATGACCATGAACAGGAATATACCGGGAAAGGTACATCCCGTTCTTTCCCTGGTTCATCTCAGATACAATCTCCATCCCGTCATACAGTTGAACCAGTGCATTGTCAATGGCTTTGATGCCAAGACGGTCGAGAATATGGAGGCTTTTATGGATATGAACACTGAACGGTTCTGCATCAGACAGGATGCCGTTCACCACAATTCGTTTTTCATCATCAGGGATGTCATAGTCAAGCACTTTAACACAGGAAAATAGGCTTGCCATTCCCGTGGCCGTTATGATTATTTTTGCGAGGATTCTCATGCCTGATAGGGTTAAAATTTAATGCTGTAACGGATGGAGGGCATAATGGTATAAAAACTGCGTTGCAGCAGGTAAATATTGTCACTCGACGATGAGATGCTGTATTTGTAGCCGTAATATAAAAAGAACGGGTTTTGGCGGTTATACAAATTATATACGCCCAGGCTGAAGATCCGCTCACCCCACTTTGTCTTTTTGTGAAAATTGGCGCTGATATCCAGCCTGTGATAAGCAGGTTCCCTGAATCCGTTCCGGCTCTCATAGTGCTCAACGATGGGACTTCCGTATGAACCATAATAAACAAGGTTCTGATTACCATCAACCAGGTTCCCATTGTCAAACATGAGCAACGACGGATATTTTTGCTGGGCCAGTGTTATGGCCCTGCCGGTTCCGTATACCCATATGAATCCGAGGTCTATCCTTTGGTTGAGAAAGTGCGTTACCGCAATGCTGACATCATGTCTTCTGTCATAACGGTATGGGAATGTCATTCCAAAGTTGACCTCATCGACCTGCCGGCTGGTCCATGATAGCGTATATCCCAGCCATCCTCTCGTTTTACCTGCATTTTTCTCCAACAATGTTTCAATGCCGTAGGACCATCCCTTGCCCTCCGCAATTTTTTCTTCCCAGCCGGTTTGTTGGTTGAAAAATGATGCCCCTTCCCTGTATTCGATAATATGATGCATGGTTTTATAATAGGCTTCCAGGTTCAGGCTGAAATCCTTTGGCAGGCTGACAGCGCTTCCAAGGGCAAGCTGATCGGACTGTTGCGGTTTCACCCGGTTGGTTACCGGCAGCCAGAGGTCGGTAGGCAGGCCGATGGTGGTATTGGTCAGCAGGTGGATATATTGTGTCATCCTGACGTAGGAGGCTTTGACTGACCAATTGTCGTTCAACAGGTAGCGCGATGAAATACGGGGCTGGAGGGAGTGATAAAAGGCCGATTTCACAAATACATTGGAATAGTGCAGACCGATATTGGCTTTGAGACGGGGAGTGATGGACAGGTCATCTTCAAGGTAAACATAGGCTTCATGGGAATAGATGTCGCGGTCTCCCAGGGTGGTGTCAATGTCAAGGTCCATTTCCTTGCTTTTCATCTGCTGCACCGTAACACCGGGGTGAAAGGTATGATAGGTGTAATTGACACCTGAACGGATGTAATGTATCGGAGTGGGAATATAATCAATATCAAATTTAAAAGCCATATCGTTGATACCTGAAAAGTAACGGCCCGAAAACCTGTAATCGTCGGGTTGTTCCTCAGGCCGTGTTGCCTGCTCGTTTAACTGGGATATGTCAAACTGGTACCGGCTGTAAGATAAGGTAGTATTGGCAAACATTTTGTTGGAAATCAGGTAATTCCAGCGTAATGCCGTGGTAATATTGCCCCAGTAAATGGAATAATCCATCTTGTATAATGTTTTTAATGTTTTTTCAGGATTCTCCCATTCATGTTCTTCTTCAGCATAAGCTTTGTCACGGCCGCTGTAAACGCTTAAAAAGACACGGCTTCTTTCCGACAACTGATAATTGATCTTGGCATTCAGGTCATAAAAGAAATAACCTGATTTCATATGGTCATTGATCAGTTTTTGCATCGGGTTCAGGAACAGGTCAAAATAGGTGCGCCGGAAGGAAATGATAAAAGATGCCCTGTCTTTTTTAATGGGGCCTTCCACTGAAACCTTAGATGCGATCAGACCGATCGATGCCTCTCCGTGCATTTCTTTCATGTTCCCGTCCTTCATCCTGATATCGATAACGGAGGACAGCCTGCCTCCGTATCGTGCCGGAAATCCTCCCTTGTATACCGAAATATTCTGAATGGCATCGGCATTAAAAACAGACAGGAATCCGAAGAGGTGATTGACATTATAGACCGGAACCCCGTCGAGCAGGAAGAGATTCTGGTCGGGACCGCCACCCCTGACATAAATGCCGCTGGTTCCTTCATTGCCGGCCTTTATGCCGGGCATCAGCTGAAGGGTTTTTAGGATATCCACCTCCCCCAGGATAACAGGGAGTGATTTGATCTGCTCGACCGGAATGGTGACATTGCCCATCTGGGAGCTGTTCACCATGTTTTTGCCCTTATCAGCTGTGATGGTTACTTCTGCGATCTGAAGCACCGGTTCGAGTGCGACATGGATTACCGTATCTTTATGGAGCCGAAAGTGATGATGCTGTGAGCCGTAACCGATAAAGGAAATGACCATATGAACCTGACCTCCGGGCAGCGACAGGCTGTAGAAGCCAAAATTGTTGGTGATGGTCCCCTTAAAAGTCAGCGAATCATAAAGGTTGGCTCCGATAATTTTCTCTCCGGTGGAACGCTCTGATACGACGCCGCTGATCGTGTATTTCTGGGCAGAAACCAGATGTGATGACAACAGCGCAAGAAGAGACCAACGGAATATGAAAGAAGTTATAGGGGCCATAGGGCGTACCATTCGGTTAGGGTTTGTCAAACATTAGCATTCCATTTTTTATTCAAATGATTGCCATTCAACACGCTGACAGGCAGCTCCCGCCCTAATATATCCTTCTGAGGCAATTGCATATTAACGCTCTAAACTAAAAAAAATTATACAGAATTCAATTATCCATTTATTTAATGTATTTTTGGGGATCCGTGAAGGAATTGAAAAACTT
>CAYMJH010000075.1:0-12755 GCA_964390385.1 uncultured Bacteroidales bacterium
CGGACAATTCATGGGCTTAAGCAGGAATTCCTCTCCTTCTGCAGGGGTCTGGATCGGCCTGAAAGAATCCTTGCCGTATTTTTCCCAATGCCCTGAGGTCACATACAATTCCTTCTGTCCGATATGCGGCGTTATCACCGGCAAATAACCGTACCTGACCTGAATCTTCCGCAGGAAGCTTTCAAGTCTTTCCCTTAACATGGCCCCTTTGGGCAACCATAAAGGAAGTCCCTGACCTACCTTCTGAGAGAAGGTAAACAGTTCCAGGTCTTTCCCGATCTTCCTGTGGTCACGGGCCTTTGCCTGTTCCAGCATGACCAGGTACTCATCAAGCATTTGCTTTTTGGGGAAGGTGATCCCGTATATGCGGGTGAGTTGTTTGCGCTTCTCATCGCCGCGCCAGTATGCTCCTGCCAGGCTCAGCAATTTAATGGCCTTGATGTGACCGGTATCCGGCAAATGCGGACCCCGGCAAAGATCAGTGAAATTGCCGTGTTTGTATAATGAGATGGTCCCGTCCTCCAGCTCCCCGATTAGTTCAACCTTGTATTCATCCCCCTTTTGAGAAAATAAATCAAGCGCATCTTTTTTGCTGATCTCTTCCCTGATGTACGGAGAGTTTCGACGTGCCAGCTCCATCATCTTTTCTTCAATTTTGGGCAGGTCGGCTTCGGTTATGACAGAATCGTTACCGGGATCGATGTCATAATAAAATCCGTTCTCGATGGCCGGCCCGATGCCAAATTTCGTTCCCGGGTATAAGGCTTCCAGGGCCTCAGCCATAAGGTGTGCCGAAGAATGCCAGAAAGCATGCTTGCCTTCCGGGTCTTCAAATTTGTGCAGTTTCAGTGAAGCATCCGTGCTGATGGGCCTGGTGATGTCCCAAAGTTCTCCGTTAACACTTGCTGCAACAATATCCCTTGCAAGTCCGTGACTGATCTTTGAGGCAATATCCAGCGCCGTGATACCCGCGTCATATTCCCTAACAGAAGCATCGGGAAATGAAATTTTTATCATGTTGTTTTTTTTGAGGTGCAAAGATAAGAATTATTCTTCTATTTTTGAGACTGTGATTGAGGAGGCGGGAGCGGGTGACCTGAGGACTTAGAGACCAGAAGACTATTAGACTATTAGACTACTAGACTACTAGACTACTAGACTAGAAGACCAGAAGACCTGGAGACCTGGAGACCTGGAGACCTGGAGACCAGAAGACCTGGAGACCTGGAGACCTGGAGACCTGGAGACCTGGAGACCTGGAGACTTTGGTAGATAGAGAAAATGACGACAACAAAAAATTACAGCCATGGAAATGAAGATTCATAAAGGTTCAACCTGTTGCATTGCGGAGATCATTTCTCCGGCAGTGGAAATTCATGACGCCCAGGATGCCCTTGACCTGATGGCCGACGCAGGCTACCAGGGTGCCATAGGCCTGGTGGTAAGAAGGGAAAACCTGGTCCCTGGTTTCTTTGACCTGAGCACCGGCATTGCCGGGGAAATCCTGCAGAAATTCTCCACCTATGCTTTCAGACTGGCCATTGTGGGAGATTTTTCAACATTACCCGGCAAAAGCCTCAGGGATTTTATTTTCGAAAGCAATAAAATTGGCAGGGTGCTGTTCCTGGGCTCCGTGGAAGAAGTTATGGAGAGGTGGGGGAAGAGGTAAACGGTAATCGGTAATCGGTGATCGGTGATCGGTAATTGGTAATTGGTGATTGGTGATTAGTGATTGGTGATTGGTGAACAATAAAAAAAGCCGGTGAGAAATTCACCGGCTTTTTTATGATGATCCTCAACCGCTATTACTGAACGATCAGTTTGGTAACCTGCGTTTTGCTGCCTGACTTCAGATTCAGGAAGTATATTCCCTTACTGAATTTCGACAGATCGAGGGTGTAATGATCCGTGAAGATTCCGTCGGCGATCCTTGCACCGGTTGTTTCAAATACCTCAAAGTTCACAGGTGAAGTACTTTCTGCCTGTATCCTGAAAATACCGTCTGAGGGATTCGGATAAACGGTTACATAGGAGCTTTCAACATCATCCAGTCCGACCTCTACATTAGCCACCGCCGTTCCCTTAGCGGAAACATTGAGGTTCACATCCATAGCGGCTACTCCATAAGTATGCGAGCCGTTTGATGCACCTGTAATGGCAAATGTGTTCCCCGTTTGCAATGCCACAATGGTATCGAGGACAAGATCACCGTCACTAATGATATATTTATCCACCACCCTGTCATCGGTAGCAGCATCCCAGGTAAGGGTTACCTTGCTGCCACTAACGGCTGCGGCAACATTGGCCGGTACAGTGGGTGCCTCGACGTCATAAACAGGAGCGAACAATTTACTGCTGGTAAGCTTCATTGTGGCCCATGATGCAGGGTCAATCCAGATTGACGTATAATTGGCATGCAGGGATAACTGATTGCGGAAAGCGTCGTCATTATCGCTGACCAGCACGTCAAAACCGATCAAAGCATTTGTCTTGGCTTCAAAAGCACCATCCAGTGTATCCCAGGGAATGTTGACATTCATCTTGTAGCCATCGGCAGTTCTGGTGTGAACTAACCGTGTAGTTAAAGCCAAAGGCGAATTATACTTGGCCCAGGCAGAGTCGTGTACCATCCTGAACTGGTAGTAACCGCCGGCGCCACTGGTATAAGGCATGGGCCATCCATTGGTACGCGGCCAGTTGGCCAGTTTGCCGTTCGTCATATCAAAATAAAGCTCAACGTTATCGTTGTTATAAATTTCAGGTGCAGCAACCGTTGTGATGCTGTCATCAACAATGTCATAGATCAGGTATACCGAGTCGGCATCCCATTTCATGCTCAGATTCACTGTGAAGTCCTTGGCATTATCAATGGTGCCTGCCACCAGTTTCTTAACCGGATATTTCACCCAGCTGGCACTGCCTTTTGCCGAAATGTTCCCGTTCACATCCATGGCCGTTACGCCATATACCAGGTTGGCATTCATATCACCGGCTGCAAATTTGTTCCCGGTTTTCAGGGCCACTATCGTATCGACAGCGGTTGTCCCGTTAAACACTATGTACTTATCCACCACGGTATTGTCCGTTGAAGGTTCCCAGGTTATGGTAGCCTGCGTTCCGTCAACAACAACGGCAACATCCGGAGTAGTCGGCTTTTCATTATCCGGCAGGAGGACGAAATGATTGTTCTCTGTCAGCAGCAGGGTTCCCCATGAAGCCGGGTCGATCCAGATGGAAGTGGTTTTTGCATAGAAGGCAAGCTGGTTGCGGAAACTATCGTCATTATCACTGGCCAGCACGTCAAATCCGATCACATCGCCAACCTCGGGTACATATCCTTTGTAAAGGGTATCCCAGGGGATGTTTATGCCCATCTGGTAACCATCTTTGGTCCTTTCGTGCGTCAGTCTTGTATTCAGGGCCACAGTATTATATTTGCCCCAGACAGAATCGTGTACTATACGGAACTGGAAGAGGCCGTCCTTACCGATGGTATAGGGCATAGGCCATCCGTTGGTACGCGGCCAGTTGGGCAACTTGTTGTTGGTAATATCGAAATAGACCTCTATATTATCATTGTTATAAATTTCAGGAGCGGCAACCGTTGTGATGCTGTCGTCTGCAACATCGATGATCAGGTATACCGAGTCGGCATCCCATTTCATGCTTACATCGACTTTGAAGTCTTCATCATCGTCAACTGTTCCGGCCACCAGCCGTTCAACGGCAAATTCGGTGTATTCCGGAAGGCCCAGATCCGTCATGCTCAATTCATCAAAGAGCAGATCGAAAGCATAAACCGTATCGGCATTTTCATTCCAGCATCCTGCCTTCAGCACCAGATACCACTCCGTTTGTGTCACGGTATCGGAAATCTGGAATTCAGCCGCCGGGATATTGGCCAGGGTGAAATCATCCTGGAAGGTTCCGTCAAAAACCAGGTCGGCACCAGCCATCCAGGTGTTCAGCGACCATCCCAAAGCGGTACTGATATCCCCTCCGTCCGGTTTAATCCTGGTAATGAAGAATTCCACCCAGGTATTTACCGCGGTATCCGCAAGGTATTTATAAGCACCTGTTAATGCATACTTGTGCCCCGGGGTGATAGTAACCGGTTGCCAAAGCATGTTGGCAGTCCTCTTGCGGGAAGTGACGCGATAACATCCGCCATCACCGGCAGCAGGCACATCTGCAGTGTAATTGAACTCATAGGTGCCGGTATCAGGTCCATTGGAACCCCAATATACATTCCAGGCAGCGGGGTCTTCCATATTGCCTCCGGTTATCAGTTCCTGGCTTTTGATAAAAGGAGCAAGAAGAAATACAGACAGAATAAACAGTAATAGTTTTTTCATAGCGAAATGTTTAATTAATTAATAGTATATAAGTAATGATCGGTTTCAGACTGGTTAACCATTGCATTGCGAACGTCTATTTTATTAACGATATGAAAATACAATATAATCAAAAACTAAAATTAATAATTTCTTTGGAATTACAGCATAAAATGTTGCCTGTTGTATAATCAAATGTTAAAACGCTTGAACAAAACCGGTTGATTGGTTCAACTTTATTTCAGTTCCCTGATCCGCACTTCCGTATCCGCCGATTTTCCGAGAATATCCAACAGCTTGCCGGTATTGGTGTTGCCATAATGATAGGGATATAAAATGGCCGGTTTAAAGCTATTTACGGCATCGGCTACCATCTCGGGCGTCATGGTGTAGGGCAGGTTCATGGGAAGAAAAGCCACGTCAATGTTTTCAAGTGCTTTCATTTCAGGGGTGTTTTCCGTATCGCCGGCGATGTATACCCGTTTGCCGCCAAGGCTCAGGATATAGCCGTTCCCTTCGCCTTTCGGGTGAAAGGGATTCCCGGGAGACCTCATATGCACCATATTGTAGGCAGGAACCGCTTCAACATGGATGCCATCAATGTCCTGATGATCACCGTTTTTCATAACCAAAAGATTTCCAAAGGAGCCTGCTTCCTGCGCACATTTTGGCGTAAGGCAGATCTTCGTGACCGGTTTTATCGTTTTCCGCAATGCCTCGGGGTCAAAATGATCGCCGTGCTGATGGGTAATCAGGACGATGTCCGCCTTCGGAAGCGATGCATAGTCTGCTTCCTGCGAAACCGGATCGATATGGATGACCTTGTTATTGAATTCAAACATCAGGGTCCCGTGTCCGATGAAGGTGATTACCAGGTCTCCCTTTGAGGTGGAGATGGTGTCACTGCTGTATTGTGTATCGGCATAATGAGTTTCCATAGCGGATGCTATTAACAGAATAACGGATATGAATTTCATTACCTTATTATTATAAGGTAAAATTAAGCTATGCAATTGATAAAAAAAAGCAGTCCCCTGTCTTTTATCTATTATCTTTTATCTTTGATCTTTGATCTTTGATCTTTTTTCTCCATGCTGCCATGAACAAAATCATCTGTCTAAACGGGAATTTTATGCCCGTGGATCAGGCCTGCATTTCACCCGATGATCGTGGGTTCTATTTTGCCGACGGCATTTATGAAGTCATCAAGTTTTACCGGGGGAAAGGTTATGGCCTGCCCGATCATTGGGCAAGGTTACAGCGAAGTCTTGCTGCCGTCCGGATCACGTTCCCCTTGACGGACCAGGTTGAAGAAATGAGTTATGAACTCCTCCGCCTGAACCGGATGGAAAAAGAATATGCTGCTGTTTATCTGCAGGTTACACGCGGCGCCAGCCAGCGTATGCACCGGTTTCCCGATGCCGGCGTCAGTCCCACCCTGTATATGCATGCCTATCTCATGCCCCCTTTCGTTCATGAACTTACGCACGGAATCAAAGTGATCCTCCGTGAAGATATCCGGTGGCATCGCTGCGATATCAAGTCGGTCATGTTGCTACCCAATGTCCTGATGTACCAGGAGGCGGTCGAGAACGGATCAGGGGAGTGCTTTTTTATAAGGGACGGCTTTTTCACCGAATCAACACATTCCAACATCTTCGGGGTAAAGGAAGGTTCATTGTTTACCCACCCTGATTCAAACCTGGTATTGCCCGGGATTACGAAGAAAGCCATATTGAGGATCTGCAAAAACATCGGGATTCCCGTAAGAGAAACTCCCATAAAGGCCTCAGCAACCAGCGATTTTGATGAGTTTTTCATATCGGGAACCGGAAGTGAGGTGATGCCTGTGATTCAACTGGAAAACATTCCGGTCGGCGATGGCAGGCCTGGCATGGTGACACGCCGGATCCAGCAGGAATTCTTCAGGGAAACCTATGGAGAAATGGCTGATGACTGGGAATTCAGAAAATGGAAGTGAACAAGCTGTTTAGGTGTTTAGGTATTCCTAAACCGCTAAACCGCTATACTAATCACTTCGTTTCAATGAAATTGAAGGTAACTTCAAGGATGGACTCGTAATATTCCCCTCTTTCCATAATATCATCATCCCCTTCCTCGTAATACCAGTTGATGGTGATCTTGTGGCCGTGCTTGGAGATATCGACCAGCGCCCTGAGGATGTGGAGCAGTGCTTTGGAGGAACCGCTGTTGAAGTATTCAAGGGCTATGTCAACCACGGTTGATTCCGCTGGATTCTGGCAATAATAGTATACCCATTCAAACAGGTCATCATAAAATTTAGTGGCATCTTCCGGTATGGACCTTCCGCTAATGCGCAACCTTCCATCCTTGTTGAATGAAACTTCAGGTGTTTTCTTAGTGCTCTCTATCAGCAGATTATCCATACGTAAGCCCAATCCTGTTTTAACGTCCGGCAATTCTTATAATACGCCGGTTGATGTTTAAGGTTACTACCGATCCTAAATTTATAACAATAATAACAAATTTATTTTAAATAATTAATTAACAACAGGGTTGAAGTTATTAAACTTTCCCAACAAAGAACCCCGACCATTCCGGCGGTTTGCTTCTCCTGCAGGGAATCCTGCTCACTGTCGGTCATACCTGGCAAAAGGAGCAACGGAGCGACTGGCGAATTGACCGTTCCTGTACTTGTAATAACCCGTGATGGCGATCATAGCCGCGTTGTCAGTTGCATATTGAATTTCAGGGATGTACACTCGCCAGTGGTTTTTCCTGCCCAGCTTCAGCAACGACTCACGAAGCCCGGAGTTGGCTGAAACCCCGCCGGCAAGTGCAATTTCGGTAATGCCTGTTGCTGCAGCCGCGCGGATCAGCTTGGACAGCAGGATGTCAATGATGGAATGCTGAAGTGAGGCACAAAGGTCTTTCATGTGCTGTTCAAGAAAGCCGGGATTTTCTGCAAGCCGGTCCCTGAGCAGGTATAAGAACGAAGTCTTCAATCCGCTGAAACTGAAATCAAGACCTTTGACCACCGGCCTGGCCAATGCAAAAGCCCCGGGATTCCCTTCCTTTGCCCAGGCGTCAATGAGAGGGCCTCCGGGATAGGGAAGGTTCATAATCTTGGCACATTTGTCAAAAGCCTCCCCGGCAGCATCATCAAGGGTTTGCCCGATGATCTCCAGTTCCAGATGACTTTTCATGATCACCAGCTGCGTATGACCTCCGGAAACCAGAAGACAAAGGAACGGAAAAGAAGGCACCTCCCGATGCTCATTCTTTGCCCTGAGGAATATTGCGAGGATATGAGCATGCAAATGATTCACATCAATAATGGGGATATCCAGGGCCAGGGACAGGCCTTTGGCAAAGGAGGAACCTACCAGCAATGCACCGATCAATCCGGGCCCCCGTGTGAAAGCAACTGCACTGATTTCCCCGGCCTTCTTACCGGCCTGGTTCAGGGCTGATTCAACCACCGGTATGATATGCTGCTGATGGGCACGCGATGCAAGTTCGGGAACGACACCGCCGTATTGCCTGTGCACCTGCTGATTTGCAATGGAACTGGAAAGGATATAACCATCTTCAATTACAGCGGCGGCAGTGTCATCGCAGGACGATTCAATGCCCAGGATCGTGGCACTCATTTTGTTGTACGATTATTCGTGTGAATACGCTAAATTTGCTTTCAAAACGTTGAATTTCAAAACCAGCCTGCAAAGTTATCAAAAAGTTACTCAAAATAGGAATCGTATTCATCTTCGTGCTGTTTGCCTTGCTGGCAACAGGTTATGTATTGCTGCAGCATAAAGGGATCCAGAACAGGTTAACGGATTACCTTACCGCTGTTGTATCAAAAGAGCTGAATACAACCTTTACCGTTGGGGAGGTTGATCTTGCATTTCCCTATCGCCTCAGGCTGAAACAAATATATCTTGAGGACCTTCACGGCGATACCTTGCTTTATGCCAAAAGCATTACCCTCGGGGTCAGCAAGGTCAATCCGCTTAAAAAAATTATTAAAGTCAATGCCGTCAACCTGAAGGAGGCGTTCGTCCGTTTGGCCGTCGATTCCTCAGCCCGGGTCAATATTGAATTCATCATCGACCGCCTGAAAGGAGACGGAAGTGCATCAGGGACACAATGGACCATCGCCCTGAACAACATCAGGCTGAAGGAAAGCAGGTTCAGACTGCTGCTTTTCCCTTTTGAAGATCGCGACAAGGGGATCAATTTTACCGATCTGAGGCTCGACAACCTGCATGCCGACCTTCATCATTTCACACCGGGTAAGGATTCTACCACATTCAGGATCAGGTCACTCTCCGGGATCGAAGCCAACGGCTTTCAGTTTCAGGACGTCATGGCCGATTTCCGCCTGAGCAAGCATTTCCTGAAACTGGAGGATTTCAGGATCAGGACTCCCTACTCCTCCCTGAAAGGGAATGGGGTCAGACTTTTGTTCGACAGCTGGGACGATTTCAAGGACCAGGGAATCTACGAGAAAGTCAGACTTTTGGTTGATGTTGAAAAATCATCACTTGATCTTTTTGATCTTGGCTTTTTTAGCCCTGCCTTTTATGATACGCATCAGGTTATCGCAATAACAGGACAGACAAAAGGCACTCCCGGCAATCTGAAAGTCAAGGATCTGGAGATACGTTCCGGCCAGGTCTCATACATGCTGGGGGATTTCAGTATCAACGGACTGCCCAGCACCAGCGAGGCTTTTATCCATGCCGAATTCAAAGAGCTGCGGACCTCCGTCGAAGATATTGCATGGTTCCGGCTTCCCGGTAATAAAAATCTGCAACTGCCCGGGCAGCTGAATAAACTGGGAATCATCTCCTACAAAGGCAAATTCACCGGATTCCTTAAAGATTTCGTTGCTTACGGTACCTTCAATACCAGCCTGGGCGTAATATCTTCCGACCTGCTGTTAAAGCCCGACACTTCAAATTATTTCAGTTTCAGCGGGAAAGTGAATGCAAGGGATTTTAACCTGGGATCATTGCTGGATATCCGGGAAACAGTCGGGAATCTTACCATGGCCGTCACTGCTGACGGTTACTACTCCATGCATGACCTGAAGGCCGAACTGGGCGGCGTGATCAACTCCCTTTTCCTGAAAGGTTATCAGTATAAGAACATCCAGCTGTCAGGCACCATTTTCAATAAAACCTATAACGGAGCCCTCTTCATCAATGATCCGAACATCAACCTCGATTTCCAGGGCAGGGTGGATTTGTCCAAGGAAACGACCTCATACGACTTTTCGGCCAATGTTACCCGGGCTAACCTGTATGCGCTGAATATCGACAAATCGGATCCTGAATTCAACGCTTCGTTTTATATTGAGGCCAATGCAACCGGCAATAACATTAACGACCTGAACGGGGAAATCAGCCTGCTCAACTCCCTCTTTGTAAAGAAAGACAAGCAACTGCAGATCTATGATATCCAGTTGAAATCCGTCAGTCAGCCTGAGCAACAGTCCCTGCACCTGAATTCAGATTTTATCGAAGCCCGGCTTACCGGCCATTATGACCTTGCCAACGCCGGGTTTTTTTTTAAAAAGCTATTGCATAATATCATGCCTGCCCTGGTCGACAGTGGCCAGATCAGCACTTATTCTACAGATAACAGTTTTCAGTTGTCGGCGGTATTTAAGAACACCCGGCCCATATTCGATTTCTTTCTGCCCGACTATTTCATCGACGCGGCAACCACCCTGGAGACAGGCTTCGATGCAGGAAAACAACAATTCAACCTGCACTGCAATTCTCCCATGGTCAGAATTAAAAACCTGGTCTGGAATGATTATCACCTGAACGTGCAGGGTGATACCAGCTATTTTGCCGTTGAATCGGGTGGCCTGAGCATGGTGATCAATGATCAGATCATGCTGGATAATTTCACCGTGATCTCGCAGGGCAACCATGATTCCATCGACTTCACGGCCCGGTGGAACAACTGGGAGGATATCGTCTACCGTGGAAGCATCAAAGCCAACCTTTTATTAACAAGGCCTTCCGGTCATTCACAACCCCATATCGCCATCCATGTCCTTCCGACCACCGTCATTACCTATGATACGATCTGGAATATCAATCAGTGCGAGATCTTTATCGACAGCAACAACATCATCATAAACGATTTTTCCATAAACCACAATGAGGAAAGGTTTACCCTGAACGGTAGGTTGTCATCCGATCCCTCCGACAAAATCGACCTTGCCTTTCAGCATTTCAACCTGGGGAACCTGAACGTCGCCACCAACGCAAAGGGATTTCAAATCGAAGGTGTTCTCAACGGTCAGGCCTCATTTTCAAGTTTGTTTGACAATCCCCTGGTCGTCAGTAACCTGAAGATCGATAGCCTGATGGTCAATAATGAAAAGCTGGGAACTGCAAATATCCTGTCCACCCTGAACAGCAGGAAGAAATCCATTGAAGTACAAGCTTATGCCTTGCGTGATAAACTGAAGACAGTATTGGTGGACGGAAATTATTATCTTAGCAATAAAGGGCTGGATTTTACCATAAGACTCGACAAACTCCGGCTGAATCCTTTTAATCCCTACCTTGATAAGCTGATTGACAACCTGCGCGGCATTGCCTCGGGCGAACTGGCCCTCGACGGAACCATCGAAAAACCGGTACTGAACGGAGAGCTGAATCTTCAAAAAGCCGCGTTCACCATTAAATATCTTCAATCGCGCTATAACTTCTCCGAGAAAATCAGGATCGTGAACAACAATATTTTTTTCAGGGATATGCGGGTATTCGACGGGTACGGAAACAGGGCGTTGGTTAATGGCAGCCTGCGTAACCGGTATTTCAGGGATCTGACCTTCGATGTTGGCATTCAGGCCGACAATGTATTGTTCCTGAACACCCGCAGCACCGATAATAAAATGTTTTACGGTACGGCATTCGCCACAGGCCTGGTCAATATATCCGGTTCGCCTTCAAATGTTGAAATGGAGATTTCGGCAAAAACAGAAAAGAACACGGTTTTCAATATTCCGCTGAGCAATGAAGGAGAGCTGACGGAATACAATTTTATCACGCTGATAAAGGATGATAAAGAAACCAGCGAGGTATCGGTTCGGGATGAGTACAAGGTCGACCTTTCGGGTATACGAATGAATTTTGACCTGGAGGTGACACCGGATGCCGAGGTTCAGATCATTTTTGATCCCAAGGTCGGGGATATACTCAGCGGAAGCGGATCAGGCAATCTCAATATGAAAATCAGCACCTCGGGGAACTTCATCATGTTCGGTGATCTCACCATCGACAAAGGAGACTATCTTTTTACACTGGGCAACGTTATCAATAAAAAGTTCACCATTAATCCGGGAGGTACGATCCGATGGAACGGAGATCCTATAGATGCCACCGTGGACCTTACCGCAAACTACAGGACCCGGGCATCACTCGTGCAGCTCTTCGGAACGGAGGAAACGGGCTACTCAATCGCGGGGGGAGAGGCAGATTATCAGAACAGGTCCGGATTGGGCTATCAGAATAAGATAGCGGTTGACTGCCAGTTGATCATGTCCGGGAAGCTGTTGCTGCCGACCATCCGATACGATATCAACCTTCCGCAGACGGAGGAAGAGACCAGGCTGAGGGTGAAAAACGTCATCAATACACCCGACGAGCTCAATAAACAGTTCATTTCGCTGGTAGTGCTCAACAGCTTTGTGCCGAGCCAAAGCAGAACCGGCAGTGCGGAAGGTGCTTTTGCTTCTTCGAATTATTCAGGCGTCGCCGGGGCCAATGCGAGCGAACTGTTGTCAAACCAGCTCAGCCATTGGCTTTCACAAATCAGTAACGACTTTGACGTCGGCATCAATTACCGCCCCGATAAACGGGTCAAAGGAGAGGAAGTCGAGGTCATGCTCTCCACCCAGCTTTTCAATGACAGGCTTACCATTAACGGCAGCGTGGACGTGGCAACCAATGCTTATGTAGCCACCAGCAACGCTATTGTGGGTGAATTCGATATCGACTATAAACTTGGAAAGAGCGGCCGCTTCAGGTTAAAGACTTACAACCATATCAACAATGAGATACTGATTGAGAACTCACCCTATACGCAGGGGCTCGGGTTCTTTTACAAGGAGGAGTTCAACACGCTGAAAGAGTTGGCCCGGCGATACTGGAGATCCATAGCAGGCAAAAAGGAGGACAAAGACATCATAATCAATACGGGAGAGAAAAGCGACAGAAGATAATGAATGGTTAATAATTCCCTGGTAAAAATAATTTTATATTATTGCCGTTTTAATAATTTTAGGCAAACTAAATTGAGTATTTATGCTATCGTTGTTATTACAGACAGATCTGACCAACGCCGCGGCTGATGCTGCTGCAACAGGCACCACCGAAAAAACCATATCCTATTTTGAACTTGCCATCAAAG
>CAYMJH010000075.1:12765-16658 GCA_964390385.1 uncultured Bacteroidales bacterium
AAGGCGGGTGGATCATGATTCCGCTTGTCCTTCTTTCACTGGTGGCCGTTTATATCTTCTTTGAAAGGTATATGTCAATCCGCAAGGCTTCAAAAATTGACGCCAATTTCATGAACCGGATCCGGGATTACATCCACGACGGGAAAGTTGAGCCCGCCATGGCCCTGTGCCAATCCATCGACAATCCGCTGGCCCGGATGATCGAAAAAGGTATCAGCCGCATCGGGCGTCCGCTGCAGGATATCAAGGCCGCCATCGACAATATCGGGCAGGTGGAGATCTATAAACTTGAAAGAGGCCTCCCCGTCCTCGCATCCTGTGCAGGAGGAGCTCCCATGCTCGGATTCCTCGGCACGGTGCTGGGTATGGTCAAGACATTTTATGACATGTCGGCCGCAGGGAGCAGCCTGGATGTCGGATTGCTCTCCAACGGTATTTATATTGCGCTGATTACCACCGTCGGAGGCCTGATCGTCGGCATTTTCTCGTATTTTGCCTACAACTACCTGGTAGCCAGTGTAGAATCGATGGTAAACAAATTGGAGGCCAATACCATGGATTTTATGGACCTGCTGCACGAACCTTTGAAAAATTAATGTTTAAAACAGTTGTGCCATGGCAATCCGATCGAGAAACAAAATAGAATTGTCATTCAGCCAGGCCGGTATGACCGATATCGTATTCCTGCTGCTGATATTCTTTGTACTGACCTCCACCCTCATCGCACCCAATGCCCTGAAGCTGCTGCTTCCCCAAAGCAACAGCCAGGTGCAGGCCAAACCCATTACAACCGTTTCAATCACGGGTGATCTGCAGTATTACGTGGAGAAGACGGCAGTGAATTTCGATCAGCTCGAACCGGTGCTGCAGAAAAAACTCAGGTTCCGCGAGGATCCCACCATATCCCTTCACACCGATCGTACCGTAGCGATCGAACATATTGTGAAAGTAATGAACATCGCCAGAAGAAATAATTATAAACTGATCCTGGCTACCAACCCGGAATGATCCATGACATCGGAGCGAAAAATCGGTCTTTTGGGTACCTTCATCGTACACAATATCATCATCCTGATATTGATCCTGTCGTTCATTACGATGAGGAACAATATTCCCGCTGAAGGCGGCATGATGATCAATTTTGGAACGGTGGAAAGGGCAGGAGGAGCATTGGAGCCGCGGATGAATGATGCATCGGTGACGCAGCAAACCGCTGCCCCGGCACAAACGGCCGTGACCCAGGCTGAAGAGGGTATTATGACCCAGGATTTCGAGGAAGCGCCGGTAGTGGAGAAGAAAACTGAAAAGAAAAAGGAAGAGAAGAAGCCTGTGGAAAAACCGGCCGTAGCCAAAACCGAACCGGCAAAAAAGCCGGTGGAAGAGGCCCCAAAGGTCGATGCGAAAGCCCTGTATACTGCAAAAGGAAAATCAACCCAGGAAAACGGCACTTCACAGGGATTGTATAAGGGTGAAGGCAACCAGGGCAGCCCTGAAGGATCTCCCGATTCGGACAATTACGGGCAGGGATCAGGCAACGGACTAGGCATTCAGGTAGGAGGCGGACTTTCGAACCGCAGGTACCTGTCCCTTCCTGAACCTGATTTTAAGGTTCAGAAAGACGGGAAAGTGGTCGTGGAGGTGACGGTCAACCGCGACGGTAAAGTGATCAGCGCGACACCGGGTGTAAAAGGGACTACCATTGTTGACGCCAGCTTATATGCCGCGGCAAAAAAGGCCGCCCTGCAATCGAGATTTATCGTCCAGGAAGATGCACAGGCCTTTCAAACCCAAACGGGAACCATCACGTATCATTTCAAGCTCCAGTGACCTGCATCCCTTCTGATTGAGGGAAAAGTCTTTCCTGGCGGTCACCGGAAAATCTGCTTTTCAGAAGAATATAAGCTTGACGGCCGAACCCAGTATGGCCGCCAGCAACACATAACGCACGAAAACCGTGCCCCGTCTTACGGCTATTTTTGTGGCCAGCCACGCTCCCAGCATGCTTCCAATTGCCAAAACAAGGCCGGCTTTGTAATCCACCTGCCGGTTGACAATAAAAACCACAAGGGCAAAGGGTGTATATAAAAAAACCAGCAGGTTTTTCAAAGCATTGGCTTTGATCAGATCAAATCCCACACCCATCACAAGGCCACCCAGTAAGAAAAAACCTACACCGGCCTGGATGAATCCGCCATACAATCCTATAACAAAGAAAACGGCGATGGTCAGCCAGTTGATCTTCAGGGGTCCCTCCGCGTGCTTCCCCTTCAGCCAGATCTCAGGTCTTAACAGCACCATGAAGAACATAACTACCAGCAGCATGCCTATGGCCCTGGTCATCATCCGGTCATCGAGTTCCAATGCAAACAATGCACCGGCTATGGATCCAATGACCATGGGGATGGCCAGCCGGATGCCGGCTTTCAGCTCAAGCTGCTTTTGCTTTAAAAATCCCGCCGAACCTACCAGGCTTTGGAGCAGAATGGAGATCCTGTTGGTGCCGTTGGCCACATTGGCCGGCAGTCCAAGGAACATCAGCAGGGGCAGGGTGATCAGTGAACCGCTCCCGGCCAGGGTGTTGATGAATCCTGCCGCAAGTCCGGCAAGGACTACCAGGATGTAAATGTACCATTCCATGGAACAGTTGAAAATATAGTCTTGCAGTCCTGCAGTTAAATCTTCAAATCACTAAATCACCAAATAATCAGTACGCAAAGAGCGGGTATCCGCCCATCATCTGGTTGACCTTCTTCCTGACCGTTTCGATGGTTTGGTCATTGTCAATGTTCATGATGACCTCATCGATCAGGTCAACAATCTGTTCTATCACATCTTCCTTAACACCGCGGGTGGTGATAGCGGGTGTTCCGACCCGCACGCCCGAGGTGGTGAAAGGCGTCCTCGTATCAAAAGGCACCATATTTTTGTTCAGGGTGATATCTGCCCTTACCAGGGTGTTTTCAGCCATTTTGCCCGTGACATCAGGTATTTTGGTACGCAGATCGATCAGCATGGAATGGTTGTCGGTTCCGTTTGAAACAACTTTATATCCTTTGTCAATAAAGCACCTGGCCATGACCGAGGCATTCTTTTTCACCTGTTTGATATATTCGAGGTAGGAGTCGGACAGGGCTTCTCCGAAAGACACTGCTTTTGCAGCAATGACATGCTCCAGCGGCCCGCCCTGAATGCCCGGAAAAACAGCCATATCCAGAACCTGTGACATCATCTTTATCTCCCCTTTCGGCGTGGTCAGTCCCCATGGATTCTCAAAATCCCTGCCCATCATTATGAGTCCGCCCCTGGGTCCGCGCAGGGTTTTATGCGTAGTGGTGGTGACAATATGGCAATGGGGGAAAGGATGCCGGAGCAGTCCCCTGGCAATCAATCCGGCCGGATGCGCAATATCGGCCATCAGCAATGCACCAACCTTGTCAGCAGTCTGCCTCATCCGGGCATAATCCCAGTCACGCGAGTAAGCTGAAGCACCGGCAATGATCAGTTTCGGCTTTTCCCTCAGGGCCGTTTCTTCCAGCTTATCGTAGTCAACCTGCCCGGTTTCGGGATTCAGGGTATAGGCAACGGGACGGTACAGGATCCCTGAAGAATTAACGGGAGAGCCATGCGAAAGATGGCCGCCATGGGACAGGTCAAGCCCCATGAAAACATCCCCGGGTTTTAATACGGCAAGCATGACCGCTGCATTGGCCTGGGCTCCTGAATGGGGCTGAACGTTAGCCCATCCGGCACTGAACAGTTGTTTAATCCGGTCAATGGCCAGCTGTTCCACTTCATCCACCACCTGGCAGCCTCCGTAATATCGCTTCCCCGGTAAACCTTCTGCATATTTATTGGTAAGACATGATCCCATGGCTTCCAATACCTGGTCGCTA
>CAYMJH010000076.1:0-16623 GCA_964390385.1 uncultured Bacteroidales bacterium
CAATATGGGCGCATGAAAGAGGAGTTAAGACGGCGCTTCACCAGTCGAACTCGCCATTCGCAATGATGATGTGCGCTCACATTGCGGCAGGTATTCCGGATTTCCTCGCCTGCGAACATCATTATCCCGAAATATCATGGTATGACTCGCTGATTGACGGCGTTCCAAAACCCTTAATGGTAGACGGATACGTGCAGGTACCGGATGGGCCTGGCCTGGGCATAACACCGAATACTGCGGCGATGAGTGCGCATGGTCAGGGATGGACACAGGTAACATAGGATGAGTCCTAAGATGGTATTGTTTATGAATAAAAAAATCCGATCATACTTCATGATTAATTGTAAACATATGGAGCATAAAATAGAGATGAAAAAGCTTTTTCTGTACTATACAGTACTGGTGACCTTTGTGCTGTCATTTGGAAATACAGCAGTTGGTTTTGCACAATCTGCTGAAGCCAATCCGTACGATACTCTTCCGCTCACCAGCGGATGGATTCAATCAAATTGGCCGGCAAGCAACAGTTTTTTCAATCTTAGCAGTAGCAAAAACAGGGTCTTTGCACGGATCTGGGACAGTTTTAACGGCGGCCGTATGTTTTATAATGCCAATGATGGCATGAACTGGATTCAGATCGGATCTGCAGATAGCAGCATTGACATTTTATCCATCGTAATGTTGGACTCCGGAATTCTTGCCGGAACATGGAATGGTTTTGTTCAGTCCACAGATGACGGTACAACCTGGAATGCTTTCACACCCACCGGCATACCTGCGGAAACTGCCATCTGGTCCATTGTGATGATTAATACTGCTCTTTTTGCGGGTACAACAGGTGATATCTATAAATCATCAGACAACGGTAATACCTGGACTAAAGTTGGCTCGGGAATAGCAGCGGATGCCCGTATTACCTCAATTGTCGCCAGTGGGGACAACATTTTTGCAGGTAGTGTCAAAGATGGTGTTTTCAAATTAACAAACAACGGAGAAAGCTGGACTACAATTAATTCTAACCTTACCGATACACGCATCTCGCAGCTTGTGGTTTTGGATAATAAATTATTCGCGGTAACGTTGACCGGTGTTTATATATCCGACAATAGCGACACAAGCTGGGCGGCAGACCCATCAGTCCTCAGGAATGTTAATTGCTTAGTCGCTGTAAATAACCAGCTTATTGCAGGGACTGATGATAACGGAGCCTACCGCTCGTTCGACAACGGCGCAACCTGGACCTCATTCAGCTCGGGGATGCCTGCCGACACCCGTATTTGGTCCCTGTCCGTAAGCAGTGACAGTATCTTTGCCGGGACAAGTTCTGGTATCTGGGTTACAGGTTCTCCCACTGAAGTAAATGTAGAAATAGAAATCATAGAATCCTTAACATTTGATTTGAAGCAGAATTATCCGAATCCGTTTAATTCGTCGACAAATATTTCATTTAGTATTCCGTCGAAATCGTTTGTGTCTTTGAAAATATATGATCGACTAGGAAGAGAAGTGGCAACAATATTATCCGAAGAAATCTCTGCAGGATATTATACTTGGAAATGGGATGCGGCTAATACATCGAGTGGGATTTATTTTTATCGCTTACAAGCAGGCTCATTTACGGAAACGAAGAAACTTATTCTATTGCGATGAAACAATTCCATCATAACCACTTTAAAAAGTGCCCGCTGCATTCTTAATTCGGCAGGTAAGCCGGAGCCGCCCAACTGCAGCAAGTTAATGACCGGTACTCCGGGATGTAACTTGTGGCAAATCAAGTCTGAACTAGGATTTTTAGGATTAAAGGGATTTTAGGATTGTGGCATCAATAATTATATTGACTGTTTGATAAAATCTATTCAATTATTAATGTATTCTAAGGTTGTGCTAATGGCAGGGCCACAAGTTACTCGCGATGAATCGTGATAAATCTTGCGGCAGTGGGGGACAAAGTCTAGTGATCATATGTATGAATATCCATAAACTCTATATCTAATAATGTAGAGTCGCAAATTTCCACTTGCTTTTCAATACCTTTCTTATAAGAAGCTTTATAAATAATACTTCCATCTTCTGAATAAACTACTTTTTCACCATCAATTTCACCTTCAACATAACTTATCTTACTATTTAAAATTCCATTTGAATAGAAGGTTAAACATAATCCATCTCTAACTCCATTCTTTGCTCTACTTATCATCACAGGGGTAATTCCATTATCACGAAAACCATAGATATTCTTAATCTTATTGTTTCTGTTTTCAATAATTAGTGTTCTGATTGTTTGGTACTTCTCATTAAAAAATATTGTAATATACAGACTATCATTCAATTTACGCTCAACAACCTTATCCTTTATATATCCTGTTTTTTTGCTGACACAGGAATAAAAGCACATTGTTATAATTATTAAGACATAAAAGCCGTATATCGCTTTATTATTAATCTTCTTCATCTTTTTTCTTTTTTCGTTTCCTAAGTTCTATCATATATTGGCTGAAAATAAGAGATCTATTGCATTATTCTTTCATAACCCGTATAAGGTCTTAACTCCATTATTTCAAACCGTATCTTCCCGGATTTTACCAAAGGCAGAGAATTCAGCAGTTCTTGGGCGATTTTTTTGTTTTCCGTTTCCAATATCAGAACGGCTTTTTTGTCTTCCGTAAAATAGATTTCTCTTAAGCTGTCAGAAAGATACAATTGAAAAACATGACGGGCTTCCTGTTCCAATAAAAGTGCCGTATTGTCCCATGTTGCCCCGTCGATTTCTTTTTCCAAGGCCAGTATTTTCATCTCAATTCAATCCGTTATTATTTCTCCTGTTAAATACAACCGGGCTTTTCCGCCGATCATGCACCGGTCATTGTTGAATTCGCACACCAGTTGTCCTCCTCTTGTTGACAATTGATTTGCCATCATCTTATTCTTTCCGAGTTTTGCTGACCATAGAGGGATCAGGGATGTATGGGCCGAACCCGTCACGGGGTCTTCATTGATCCCGGACTGAGGGGCAAAGAAACGCGATACAAAATCCACGTTATCTCCTTTTGCCGTCACGATCAATCCCCTTGCATCCAACCTGGCTATTTCTTCAAAATCAGGGGTAATATTTTTTATTGAACTTTCCTTGTCCATTACGGCGATATAGTCGGTTTTTCCTCTGTATAACTCCACTGGTTTCGTTCCGATGCATTTTTCTATTACCACGTATTGTTTCTCCGATAATTTTGCCAGCTTATCTGTCGGAAAATCCAAAAAAAGCAGGTCATTTCTTTTTTCCACGAATAGAATTCCGCTTCGCGGGGAATGGAACCGGATCAGGGATCCGGGGTAATCCAGCACATGGAACAGCACGAAGGCTGAAGCCAGTGTTGCATGACCACACAGATCAACCTCTACCGTGGGAGTGAACCACCGGATTTCAAAATCTTTTCCCCTGGGAACGATGAAGGCTGTTTCAGCCAGGTTATTTTCATTGCCGATCGATTGCATCATTTCATCCTTCAGCCATTCATCCAGCAGGCAAACGGCGGCAGGGTTACCTGAAAACAACCTTTCGGTAAAGGCATCCACCTGGTACGTTTTTATTTTTTTCATTTAATGATTTTTTCTGTAAAATAAATACTCAAACATCATTATAGCCAGCGCACCACCTAATATACTTCCGATAATATCATAAATATCATAATGTTCACTTGCCACCAGGGATTTTAATTCGTCCAATATAAGGATAGCCATTATCAACAATGAACCCGTATATACCATCATTCTTCCGTATCCCGGCTTTTTTACCAGAACAGGGTTCACCACGCATAAACATAATAATAGTCCGGCAATAAAATTAGGGAAACTGCCGGTTAAAAGCTGAAAAAAATGAGAATCGCTGAAGGCTGATCTGAAAACAGTCTTATTTAAAGATACCAGTCCGAAAAGCAATAAAACCAGCATCAGGTTGATACTGATTATCCTGATTACGGCTTTTTTTTCTGTTCCTGTTTTCATAAGCTTATGTTATAAGGTTGCCCAATAAATTTTAACCGAATAAAATCTTCTTTCCTTTTCTTTAAATGTACGAACTTTTATGAAATTTCTTAGCCTGTTGTTTCCAGGATTGTAGTTATGATGCAGTCAATCTTTTCAATGGTCAAAAACGGATTGGTTTGAAAAAAAGTTTTATTTTTGCATCCGAAATACAAAAAATAAAAAACATGGACGACGGCCCTTGTCATAGAAAATCAAAATCTTAACACTTCTGTAAGGGGCCTGATGTTTCCTTACAGTATAAAAATGTAAGGAGACATTGTCATGATCAAAATCTTCAAAACATTCGGCGGCTACATTGAAATTCCTGAACTGCAAAAGGGGTGCTGGGTGAATGTTATCAATCCGACCCAACAGGAGACCGAACAACTTACCAAAAATTTTCATCTTCCTGGTGATGTGATAAACGACATACTGGACGTTGACGAAAGACCTCGCATTGAATTAGAGGATTCATGGATGCTCGTGATTTTAAGAATACCCATCGAAATAAGAAACAACGGGGTACCCTTTATCACCATTCCGCTGGGGATCTTTATTTCAGAAGATTTCACCCTGACGCTATGTTTACAGGAGAATGAAGTGTTGCCCATCGGGCAGCCCCCGGCATTGAGGGAACAATACCGCCAGGTGACCGATAGCATCAATTTCATATTGCGTTTGTTTCTAAGGGCAGGAAATATATTTTCAAAATACCTGAAGCAGATCAATCAAATGACCGGTTCAATTGAACAGGACCTTGAGAAATCAATACGTAACAAGGAATTGAACAAGTTGCTGAAAATGGAAAAATGTCTTGTTTACTTCATCACATCCATAAAGGCCAATGAGATCGTGCTGGCCAGGATGAAGAATTCCAAAAAGATCACTACGGAGATCAACGAGGACCTGCTGGAGGATGCCCTCATCGAAAACAAGCAGGCGCTGGAGATGGCGCAGATATACTCCGATATACAGAGCGGTATGATGGATGCGTTTGCCTCGGTGATTTCAAATAACCTGAACGTTGTCATGAAGCAATTGACAATCATCTCCATCATTTTAATGATACCGACCCTCATCGCCAGTATTTTCGGCATGAACGTACCTAATTTCCTGGAGAGTGCAACCTGGGCCTTACCCTTTATTATTGGACTCTCCATATTCCTGTCCTTCATCGGAGTACTTTCTTTCCGGAAACGGGAATGGTTCTGATATATCAGTATGCAAGTCTTTTCAGCAAATTCAGCAGGTCAGAAAAAACGGGGACATTAAAACGTGCAAAAGACGGACTCAGTCCCACCCTTATGGTATAACCCAGGTCCGGTATTACCTGGAAGAGCGATTCATCGGTCTTGTCATCACCGGCAGCCAAAATGAAATCATAATATTCATCAGTGATCAGAATAGCCGCCGCCTGGCCTTTATCATATTTTCCGCTTTTCACTTCCAGTACCTTGTTCCCTTCCAGGATTTCAAAATCTGTTTTAAAACGGATGATTTCAGCCAGGTCGTCCCGCAATTCATGAAGCCGTAACTGGGCATAGTCTGAATCAGCATTCCGGTAATGCCAGGCAAGACTTCCGGTTTTTTCCTCAATAAAGGTGCCGTTGCAACGGTTCACGTAATCCATTAAAATGGGTCTGACAATCTCTTTCCACTGATCATCAGTGCTCATGATGGAAGACCATGCTTTGCCGTTTTGTTTAATGAAATAGCCGTGTTCGGCTACCAGGGTAACCGGCAGACTGCCGAACTGCTTTTCGAGAAAATCTTTGTCCCTTCCGCTGATGATGACAATTTTATTTTTTTGGTCATCGGCAAGGGTTTTGACAATATGGTAAGTGTCCTTATCAATGACTGCCTGTTCAGGATATTTGGCAAAAGATACCAGGGTCCCGTCATAATCGAGTAACAGAATACGGTGTTCAGCGTTTTCATAATCTGATTTGATCTGCGCGACGACACCTTCATTAATGAATTTCACGCTCATCATTTCCTGTTGTTTTTTCATATCGAATGTCTGTTCAAAAAAATCGAAAGCCCAGGTAAAAACGTTATAGTTTGAAATCCTTCTTTGCATTCTTTCAAGGCGGGATAGTTTTTCCCCGGCTTTCATCTCAAGTGCGGCAAGAATGGCATCGGCCAATTCGTTATTATCGGCGGGGTTGATGGTGACAGCCTCATTCAGTTCGGCAGCTGCACCGGTCATCTCACTTAGGATTAAAACACCTTTGTTTTCGCACTGACTGGCCACATATTCCTTGGCCACAAGGTTCATCCCGTCACGCAGAGGAGTGATCAGCCCCACGTCACTTAAATCATAAAGAGCAACCAGTTCATAAAATGAAAGTGATTTGTACTGATAGATAATGGGGTGCCATGCCAGCGTACTATATTTTCCGTTGACCCGGCCCACCAGCGATTCTATTTCCTTTTTCATTTCACGGTATTTTTCAATGCTGTCGCGTGAAGGAACCACGACCATATTGAAAACGACTTTGGAACGCCATTTGGGATATTTCTCCAGGAAGGTTTCAAATCCTTTAAGTCTTTGCAATAATCCCTTTGTATAATCAAGCCGGTCGACTGAAAAAATAAGCTTATGATCGGCCAGGCTTTTTCGTATTTTTTGTTTTTCATCCGATACCGCCTTTATGGAACAGGCGTCATGAAACTTGTTAAAATCAATTCCGATAGGGAAAGCATCTGCTTTCACGATCCTGCTGGGGGTATATATGATATTCTGCCGGCATTCAAAACCCGTGGTCCTTTTTACCGATTTGATGAAATGCTGCATATAGTCGTGGATATGAAAGCCAATCAGGTCTGCTCCCAGCATACCTTTAATGATGGACTCACGCCAGTTCCGGGGTAAGGACCTGAAGATTTCAAAAGAGGGGAAAGGAATATGCAGGAAAAAACCGATGGTGGCATCCGGTACTTTGTCCCTGATCATCTGTGGCAGCAACAGCAACTGGTAATCATGCACCCAGATGAAGTCACCGGGCCTGGTGATCCTGACAATTTCTTCGCAGAACATGGCATTGGCTTCCTGGTATGCCTGGTAGTATCGGCTGTTAAAGACACTATACGAGGTAAAGTAGTGAAATGTCGGCCATATCAGGTCATTGCAAAATCCTCCGTAATAAAGGTCATGAAGTCTCGGTGGAATGACAATCGGAACAACGTCAAAAAAATCGTTTTCAAATCTGACGGTTGACAGGGTTTCAGGCAGGTTATCAGCAGTGCCTGCCCAGGTAATCTTTTGGGTTGCAGGATCACTGGATTCCCTGAAGTTTTCCGACAAAGAAAGGATGGCAGAGACCAGTCCGCCTGAATTTTGTATAGCCTTGTATTCATTTTTAATTTTGGAAAACCTGAAAGGCAGGCGATAGGCAACAATGACAAGTCTTTTAAAAGGTATTTCGCGATTCATGTTGGTTCCTTTCTAGGGCTTTATAAATTTGGAAATGATCTTTTCCCTTGAAAAAAGGGTGGCCGTATTGATCAAAGCCAGATGTGAATAGGCCTGGGGGAAATTCCCCAGCAATCTTTTTGAAGCGAAATCAATATCTTCACTGAAAAGGCCAACGTGATTTCCGTATTTTAAAAGGTTTTCAAAGATTTTTTTTGCATCCTTCTTCATGCCTGTCCTGAATAGCGCCTGTATCAGCCAGAATGTGCATATGGTAAAGGATGACTGCGGCCGGCCAAAATCATCAGGGTCAACATAGCGATACATCAAACCTTCATGAAACAAAGCGTTCTTCACTGCCATAACGGTTTTAAGGAACCTGCCGTCATGATCTTCCAGGAAGCCATATTCCGCTATCAGCAACAGCGAAGCATCGAGAGTGGTTTCGCCATAGGCCTGTGTGAATGTCTGCAAGACCTCATTCCATCCGTTTTTCAGAACATCAGCCTTTATATCATCGGCAATGTCTCTCCACATTCCGGCATAATGCGATCGTTTCAGCAGAACGGCTATTTTAGCTGCCCGGTCAAGCGCTACCCAACTCATAATTTTTGAGAAGACAAAATGTCTTTCCTGGTTCCTGAACTCCCAGATCCCTTTATCGGGCTTTTCCCAATGGGTTGAAACAGTGCGGATCACATTGCGTACAATTTCCCATATGTCTTCTATTTCATCCAGGGTTCCGGGGAAATACCTGTAATATTTGTATATGACATTTAAAATATATCCAAATACATCATTTTGTCTCTGATGATAAGCAGCATTGCCTATTCTAACGGGCTTTGAATCCTTATAACCATCGAGATGCGGCAGGTCTGTTTCCTGGAGATCCCGTTCACCCCTGATCCCGTACATGATCTGAAAAACGTCGCTCTTGGATTTCAGGATCCCCTTGATAAAATTGAGAAAACGCTGAGCCGCGTTGTAATGCCCCATCTTCAGCAAGGTGTCGATCGACATGGATGCATCCCTCATCCAGCAAAACCGGTAGTCCCAGTTGCGAACCTCTCCGATGGTTTCCGGGATGCTGGTGGTCAGGGCAGCCAGAACGGCGCCGGTTGGATCGTAAGACATGATCTTCAGCACCAGTAAACTCCTCAGGATCTCTTCGGTGTAAAGTTCAAATTTTTTGGATCGGTTAATCCAGTTGAGCCAGTATACCTTGGTCCGCTGATATTCGAGGTATACCCTGTCAAGGTCGATCTCAATCAGTTTTTGATTATAAGACAATAACAGAAATTCATGCCGGGTTAACAAAATGGGACTGCCATTGATGATATCTGAAAAATCAAGGCTTGAATACAAAAACAGGCAGTCGGTTGGCCAATCAACCGAATGGGTCCGGATGCGGTCTTCTTCTATAACATGCTGTACCTCATCCCTGGCATAGTTAAGTCCGGGCTGGTAATGGATCCGGAACTGCGGATTGCCTGATATATACCTGATATATCTGTAAATCTCAGCCGGCGTGAAATAATCATTATCGCTGATTTTATACCGGGGCATAAAATCAATCATTTCGAAATGGCCCTGATCCGAACGGAAAGTCGTGCAAAGAATATTGGTGCGGCGAAGGTATTCCTGCGTAATTACATAGCTGTCGTCAACTTCAATACTGAATGATCCGCCTTTCTTTTCATCCAGTATTTTTGCGAATACCGACGGGGAATCAAAGTCGGGCAGGCAACACCAGTCAATACTGCCTTTTTCGGATACCAGTGCAGCACTCCGGCAATTGCCGATAACACCGTAATTAAGATTATTCATTCGATGAGTCTTTTTATTAGCGGCTTTTCGAATACCGTGATTTCACAAATTCCTTGTCCAGTTCACCGGAGATTCTAGCAGGATTGGTCAGCGGCATATTTTTTTTATGGATTTCGTATTCCAGGAGCTGTGATTTTTTCAGCTTCTCAAGGGCAGGCAGGCGGGTACGGTTGGTCGTCTCCAGGTGTTCCCCCTTCTTATTGACAATGATCACCCGGGGTAAAAAGACACCTTTTCTGCCGATGAATTTGTCCATCAGGTGAACCGCTTCCACGAACTCCTTCCGCGTTGAGCGCCCGAGGGCTTCATAACGGTGCAATTCCTTGTCATCCCATGTGTTCACCGTGGCGTAACTTTCGGATATTTTCTTCTCAATATCGGTCCCGATATTCAGGGTGTCATGACCTGAGGGCATCAGCAACACCTTTCCGCCTCCTCCTTCAATATTGGCTGCATAACGGGGTATGGTGACACCGGACATCCAGCCCTGAAGGTGTTTCATATAGATTTTTCCGATTTGTACCGGGGTGATGAAATGCACGATGCCCTTCTCTTTATGACATTGAAGGAGGTAATACGGATGAACGCCGATCCAGAACATCCTCCTGAAGGTTTCCGCCAGTGTTTTGTAATAATCGTTCACATGGTTCAGCAATACGGTCTGGTTCCGGATGGTAAATCCGTGGTTCCTGATTTTTTTAACGGCAGTAGCCAGATCCCTGGTGATTTCATGATAATGGTTGATATGGGTCATGAAATACACATATTTTTCCACTCCTTTGTTATACCGGTTCGAGGCCGTATTTATCATCGCCAGCAGCTCGTCGGTGATGCCCATCGGCAAAACCACCGGCACCCGGGTGGCGATCCGTATGACCCGCAAATGAGGGATACGGCTCAGCTCTTCCAATATATATTGCAATCGCTTCCGGCTGATCATCAGGGCATCGCCGCCGGTTACCAGTACCTCGTTAACATTTGGGTTCTTTGAGATATAGAACAATCCCCTGTTGATTTCCGTGGCATTCACGTCTACGGTGCCGTCCAGTGATTTTGCCCGTTGGCAGTGAACACAATAGGAGGCACAGCTGGTATTTTCAGCTACGAAGAGAGCCACCCTGTTCGGGTAGCGCTGGTATACCGCACCATAACTTCTCGAACTCTCATTCATGGCGCCTTCCTTGCCTGTATTGGGAAACAACAGGTTGGCCGGTGTGGGAACACTTTGCCAGAATACCGGGTCGAGCCTCTTTTCCGCCTTTTCACCGGGCAGCATGACCGGGTTAAAAGGATCAGCCTGCATCAGCGAGGCATAATAGGGGGTGATACGCAAAGGATCCTTACCCTGAGCCTTCATAGTCTGGCAGGTTCTTTCAATCTCTCTCTCCTGGTATGGATTCAGTGAAATGACCTGCTTCAGCTGTTCAACATTACGGATTGAGTTTTTGAGCTGCCAGGCCGGATCATTCCATTGTTGGCTGCTGATCTTGTTCCACAGGGGAATGCTGTTAAACTTTCTAGGATCATGGAATATGTTGTTATTCGTTTTCATGATGCGGGATTCCTGGTTGATTTTCTTCGCCGGCTGATCTCCTTGCTTTTCTTTCGTCGCAATACTTTCTGCAATGCTTCAACAGCAGAAAGAACAGATTTCTCATAGTTTTCCGAGTTCTTTTTTACAAAATGATTCTCCCCGGCAACCGATAATTGTATCTCACAAAACCGGTTGACAGGATTTCCTGAGGCCCCTTCAAAAAGGGTAACGTCAGCCTTGATAATGGAGTCATCCTGGTCGAAAAGTTTTGACACTTTCTCCCTTACATAATTCTTCAGTTGTACACCGGCTCTGAAATGCACGGATTGGATTTCAATTTTATTCACGATTTTAGTTTTAAGTTTGTTATTTCCTGTAATATATATGGTAAATTCGCCGGTACCGTTCCGGAGAGAGTCCGACCGCTTTTTTGAAATAGCGTCCGAAATAAGAATTGTCTTTGAAGCCCAGCTTATCGGATATCTCAGCTACATTGAGTCCCGTATGCGCAAGAAGACGTTTGGCTTCCAAAATCAACCGCTCCTGTATCAACTCGCTTACCGTTTTATTGAATACTTCTTTGCACAGGGCATTCAGGTAATTTGGCGAAATATTGAGTCTTGAAGCATACTCCTTTGGCGTTTTAAGCTCATGGTACCGGTTATTCACAAGTTTCCGGAATTCATGCAATAATTGCTTTTTCCGGTCGGCTATCACGAACCTTCCATTGAGGAATGCCTTTCGGCGATACATCATGACCATGATTTTCAGGAACAAGCATATGATCTCCTTCGAGTTTTCTTTCATCAGCAGGAATTCCTTCAAGATCAATTCGGTTATGCTGTTCCATTCAGCCTCTTCCTCCCGGTCAATCCTGATAAAGGGAGGGAAGTCCCCCAGCAGGGTCTGGTCGCTGCGTATTTTCGGATTACCGGTATAAATAAGGTTATAAAAAGAATCCGTGAATTGTACCATTACACCGGTTATCTTGTTTTGCTTCTCCCAGTTTACTATCTTGTATTTTTCAATAAGAAAAACCTTGTTCTTCAATGCAATATGTTCATCAAAATCAATCTGGAGCACAGCATTGCCACCTGTAACATATAAAACAGTATGCCATTTTCTTTTTACAAGCTTGTTAAATTCAATATCTATATTATTGATTTTATGTATCTTAAAATCATTCAGGATTTCAGATTTATGAATTTCATTATAATTGTCCGACATAAAATGCAAATTTGCAGTTGAATTATACCACAAAGATAGACCATCTTTATGGGTTATCCGTGGTATTATTCGTATGGATAATGGAACAATTCACCTTTTAGACAAGCTTTCGGTTTGCGATTTAAGGATCATTTCAAGGCAAGATCTGATCGTGTAAAATCCGGTGCACGCACCCAGGCAATTGTTCCGGTTCATCGGCGATCTGGTCGGGTTGGAGGGAGGCAAGTACATCCCTGCTGCTGAATCCCCAGGATACGGCTATGACCGGGATGCCTGCTTTTTTTGATGCTTCCACATCCCGCGTCTCATCCCCGACATAGATAACGCCCTGCACGGAAATATTCTCATGTTCAAGCAGGCGCCTGATCACCCTGGCTTTGCCAAAAAAACCGTTGCCGCTGTATATGAAATCAAAAAGTGAGGTTAAAGCCTTGTTCTCTAAAAATTTGCTGACGTTATCCCTGGAATTGGAGGTTAATATTCCCAACCGGAATCCGGCATTTTTTATTTCGTGAAGGGCAGCTTCCATGTCTTTGATAAGGTCTATTTCAGGGATACGGTTGCTTAATTCTTTTCTCATGCGAAGCAGTATCGAAAACATTTTAAGATTCGTTACGCCATATTTTTTGAGAAGTTCCTGCGGCCTTTGGGTACGTAATTTATGCCTGTCTTCCTGCGTGACCGGCCTGCAGTTGTATTCGCCCGCAATGCCGTTGAACATATTAAACGCCATATCGAGGGTGTCGGCAATCGTTCCGTCAAAATCAAAGACTATATATTTTGTTTCCATCCCTGCAGGCATAAGAAAGGCAATAGTATGATCTAAAATATATGAGTGCGGTCATGAACAAAACACGAACCTGTCATGGCCTGAGTCTATATTTTTTATTCCGCAAGGTTACACCGTCTTTGATCCGGAAATCACAACAAAGTGAGATTTGCTCCAGACTGTTTTCGTCGAAAAGATCATCGACGATGTATTCAAATTCAACACGGTTCTCTGAAACGGCAATGGAATCCCAGTCCTCATCAGCCGGGATCATTACCATATCCGCCATTAACGAGCTAAGATGCGACTGGCCCCAGCTGAAATCACCTTTTTCAATCTGTTCAAAGGTCAGTGTATGGCTAAATCCTTCATCTTCAAAATCACTAAGGGCATCGGCCGGATTTAAATACCAGTATGTTTTGGCGTATAGGGCAAAACACCGGACTGCAGCACAATACTGAGTGCCTCCTATATTGAAAGGGATGGTTTCCGGGGGATTTTGTATCCATGGTGAGAAATCACCGTCTTCTGATTCGTCGTTACAGAAATCGTAATCCGAAAACTCTTCGTTATCAGGATCTGAAGAAATCTCAAACGTGAAGGTATTGATCCGCACCCGGGTTGCCCGGCTTTGGGAATCAGCAATGGCCTGGGCGGCATTCACAAAAAGATCAATGTCGGCGTTAAATATGGCCGTGACTGAGGTGTCAAAAGAAGCGGAAAAACTGGTATCGGAGGCATGCAGCACTACCGGAAGAGAAACCGGCCTGCCCCTGCTGATTGAAATATTGAAATACATGCCCCCGGCAGTGGTATCGGAAGAAACAATGACGTATAAATAACCGTCATCATAATGAAAGCGGCTTTCAATGGCACGACTCATCTCATAGGAAAGCATATCATAGGTTGCCCAGTCACCTGCCTCGTCAAGATACCGGCTGATCACCGAATCGCAATCGAATATCGATGCCATGTCTTTTTCAATAAGATCTTCGGGGAAGACTTCATAGCTGCCTAAAACAAAACCTGCCGGATTTCTTGTCTTTAAAAGATTGGAAAGTGTTTGGGTCAGGCCGGTGAATGGAACGCCCTGTTGTTGCGTGGTGTCGGCTGACGGTTCTTTCGCGGATGCTGAAAAAATGATGATATTCAGACAAAATGAAATAACAAACAAGCGCTTAAACAAAGAAGTAAGGTTCATCGGAAATGTATTTGCCGCAAGATATTATTTTCCCCTCACTGCCGCAAGTTTTTCCCGATTCATCGGGAGTAACTTGTGACCGTACCGTTAGCAACTTGTGTTTTCATCACGGAATTCCTGGCGTTCATCCTAACCCTGGGTTGTTCAGCACAAAATATTGTTATCCGGGTTGTTAAGATGTATCTTACAAATTTAATAATACCCACCGGGGTAATAAAATCGTAACCATGAAATACCGGGAATCATTTTTGATCGCCATCAGGACTGTATTGGCGGTACTTTTTCTTGTTTGTTCCATCCCGTTGCAATCGCAGGAAAGTCTCAACTGTACACTGATCGGAAGGTGGGCCGACGGACCTTGTTATACGGTTGCTTTGCGGGGAGATACAGCCTTTTATGGTAACGGAGGCAACCTTGAGATTGTTGACTTCACGGATCCCGAAAACCCCGTTAAAATAGGGAAGATCGCACTTTCAGGAGCGGTGAGGGCAGTGTTCTTGTCAGGAACGTATGCTTTTACAGCAAACGGCAAAGGGGGATTACAGGTTGTTGATATTTCCAATCCCGCCCGGCCCATTAAGGCCGGATCTGTCAATACGCCCGGTTTTGCTTATGGTGTGACCGTAGTGGGTGATAATGCCTTTGTGGCTGACGGGACAGCGGGACTCTGCATCATCGACATTTCAAATCCGTCTTCACCGGCAGAAAAAGGTTTTTACAATATTGGTGGAGAAGCACAGGCAATCCAGGCAGCGGGTAATTATGTCTATATCGCCGATGGTAATGAGGGCCTCAGGATCATCGATGTATCCAATCCTGCTGCACCGGTTGAAACAGGATTTTTTGACACGGACGGAAACGCAAGGGGCATTGCATTATCGGGCAATTATGCCTGTGTTGCCGACGGAAGAGAAGGTCTTCGGATCATCGATATTTCAAATCCTTCCCATCCTGTTGAAACCGGATTCTTTGAAGATATTGATGATGCATGGAGTATTGTGATTACGGGCACCCGTGCTTTTGTGGTTGACGCAGGCAAAGGCCTGCTGGTCCTCGATTTAACCAATCCCAATGCGCCGGTGAAATCAGGATTATGGACAATAAACTGGATGAGCAATGTGGCCGTAAATGCCAGGTATGCCTTTACGACGCATCAAATGTATGGGCTTTTCATCATTGATATATCCGATCCGGCATCGATGCAAAAAGTCGGATCAGCCGAAACTGCGGATTGTGCTAACAATCTTGTGGTCTCGGAGGGATTTGCCTACCTGGTCGACCGGTATGCAGGACTGGCCATTATCGATATTTCAGATCTTGCATCGCCGGTCCTGCGCAATTTTGTCAGGCATCCCGGCTATAACGCCGACGATGTTGCAGTTTCCGGGAGTAAAGCCTACATAGCCAGCAACTGGTTCCTGAGGATTGCCGATGTAACGGATCCTGACCATCCGGAACTGCTTTGTTCCAATATGTCGAAGGGTCCTATCACGGGGATTGCCGTTGCGGATGATCATGCATATCTTGCCAATTACGACTCCGCATTGTATATAGTAAATGTATCCGATCCATCTTCACCGGTTGAAACAGGTTGGATAAATATGCCTTCAGAAGCGAAGGATGTTGCCTTTGCAGGGAGTTTTGCCTATGTGGCCACAAAAAATGATGGTGTACGGATTATCGATGTATCCGATCATACTGCCCCTTATGAAGCCGGATTTTATGACGCAGGCAATGGCGACATTACCAACGGCATCTGTGTTTCCGGGACCCTTGCTTACGTGGCAGAATACAAGGGATTTCGCATCATCGATATGTCCGATCCGGCTTCACCTGTTGAAAAGGGGTACCTTATGATCGATGGTGAAGCAGAAGATGTTTTTGTTTCGGGAGATTTTGCTTACCTGTCCGATGCCGGCAAAGGCCTTCGGGTCATCCATGTTGCCGATCCTGAAAAACCTGTGGAAGTCGGGTATTATGAAACCGGGGACGAAGCCGCAGGGGTTTTTGTGATCGACACGCTTGCCTTTGTGGCAGATAGCGAAGACGGTCTTTATATCATTCGTTTTGACAAGCCTGAAATCACTGTAGTAAAAACGGAAGAGGATATACCCGATTTCGGGCTGGAACCGAATTATCCCAATCCATTCCGTTCAAAAACCACCATTGACTATCAGCTTTCAACGGCTGGAATGGTGGAAATATCCGTTTACAGTTCAACGGGTCAGAAAATAAAAACCCTTGTCAGAGGGGTTCAGGATGCAGGACGACATTCGGTTGAATGGAACATTCAACAAAACAAGCCAGGGCCGGGATGCTACTTTTGCAAAATGACAGTGGATGGATACGCGATCATCAGAAAGCTGGTTATTTTATGATCCCATCATCCTATCATTTGCTGCTATAAAGGGGTTCTATAAAGGGGTCGGACCGAATTGAAATTATTATTGTAAGCTGTTTAACCCCATTTTTTATGCATTTCCAAGCCTTAGCGGTTCATTTTTGGGTGTAAAAACGCGACTTTAAGCTTTTTTATTTGCCCATTCTAGCGTAAAATCGGGAAAAGTAAAAAGAACATGAATGGGTATGAACAATCAGAACCTGAAATTCCTTACAATGCACTTTTT
>CAYMJH010000077.1:0-16076 GCA_964390385.1 uncultured Bacteroidales bacterium
TTCGACATTTTTGAAAAGGAGATGAGATCCCATGTAATTCCATTGGTTGACAAAGCCTATGGCACAATTCAGTCACCCAAAGGTCGCGCTGTTTCGGGTTTGTCGATGGGCGGACGCCACAGCATGTTTGTTGGTTTCCGTTCGCTCGATCTGTTTGCCAATTTCGGCATTCTCAGTGCCGGTGATGTGAATGCCGAAACTTCACTGGCCCATTTTTTAAACGATCCCGGCGTGAATGAAAAGGTGGATTATTTGTTTGTGGGGCAGGGAACCGAAGAGGCAAAGGGATTTATGGGACAGCGGTGTTCGGTTTTGCACGAAGCGCTTGAAAAGCACAACATAGCACACGAATACTATGTGGGCGGACATGGTGGTCACGACTGGGCAACCTGGCGTCACCTGCTGTACTATCGATTTTTGCCCAACCTGTGGAAAAACCAATAATCAGAAAATATGAAGTTTTTAATGTATTCATTAGCCATAGTGTGCCCGTTGATCATGAACGCCTGTTCTGCACTTCCTCCCGAACAGGTTAAAGTTGAACAGGGAATAGTGCAGGGAACCGTGGAAGACGGCCTCAGGATCTTTAAAGGGATCCCGTTTGCCGCACCTCCGGTTGGCGAATTGCGCTGGAAAGCCCCGCAACCTGCCGAAAAATGGGAAGGTATTAAACAAACCACCGAATACGCACCTGCACCCATACAGGGCGGAAACCCACCTTCGGGTAAAAGTGAAGATTGCCTGTACCTGAACATCTGGACCCCGGCCAAATCGTCAAAAGAAAAAATACCTGTTTTGGTTTGGATCTATGGGGGTGGATTCAGCTTTGGTTCCACATCCGACCCGGTGCATAACGGCGAACACCTTGCACGTAAAGGAGTCGTGCTGGTGAGTATTGCCTACAGGGTAGGACAGCTTGGTTTTTTGGCCCATCCTGAGTTGAGTGCCGAAAATCCTGACCATGTCTCAGGCAACTACGGCTTACTGGATCAGATAGCCGGGCTGCAATGGATACAAAGAAACATTGCAGCTTTTGGCGGCGACCCCAATAAAGTTACCATTTTTGGCGAATCAGCCGGAGGAATAGCGGTAAGTATGTTATGTGCATCACCCCTGGCAAAAGGTTTGATACACGGGGCCATTTCGCAAAGTGGAGGATCATTCGGACCCACACGGCCAACCACTTACCCGGGCGAAAATATGAAACCCTTGAAGCTGGCTGAAATTGAAGGGTTGTCTTTTGCTGAAAAAGCCGGAGTTTCAACCCTTGCCGAACTGAGAAAAATTGCGGCAGACAGTCTGCCTTCAGGTTGGGGCATGCCCGGAGCCTGGCCTATTGTTGACGGTTACGTCATCCCCGGCGATCAGTATGCATTGTACGAAGCGGGAAAATACAACGATGTACCTGTTCTGATAGGTTATAACTCCGATGAAGGATTGAGCTTTCCCCCCGGGCGTTCACCCCGGGATTACATCGCCAGTGTGGAAAACAGGTTTGGTCCCTTTGCCGATTCACTGCTGGAAGCTTACCCGGCGGGTGAAAATACAGTACCCCGGTCGGCCCGCAATCTGATGCGTGATGCCGCATTTGGATGGCACACCTGGAGCTGGGCAAGACTTCAGTCAAAAACAGGGAATGCGAAAGTGTATGGCTACTATTTCGATCAACATCCTGAACACCCGGAGGGTTCGCCTGATGTTGACCATGGCACCCCACATGGTGTTGATGTGCCTTATGTTTTTATGCATATTGATACGACCAGGCCCAACACAACGAAATCCGACCTGGAAATTTCACAAATCATGGGAATCTATTGGACCAACTTTGCAAAATATGGCCACCCAAACGGCGAAGGGGTACACGATTGGCCGGCATTTACCAATGCCAATCCTGTTGTGATGTACCTTGGGCCAACACCACACATGGGTCCCGTGCCCGACGAAAAATCACTGAAAGTGCTGGATGCTTATTTTGAATGGCGGCGCACTCCCGGGGGTCAGGAATGGGCTCAGTAATTTTGCACAGAACGATATCAATAAAAATGAATGCAATGTTTAAATCATTTGTTATTACCGTACTTCTTTTCTCAGGTGCTTTAACCTTTTCTCAGGATCCTGATTTCCATATTTACCTGTGTTTTGGACAATCGAATATGCAAGGCGCAGCCCGTGCCGAGGCGCAAGACTCGGTTGTTGACGAACGTTTTCAAATGATGAGTGCAATGGATTGTCCCGACAAGGGACGGAAAATGGGGAATTGGTACACGGCAACACCACCCATTTGCGATTGCAATGCAGGTATTTCACCGGCTGATTATTTTGGCCGTACATTAATTGAAAAATTACCCCCGAACATTAAAGTAGGCATTATTAATGTTTCTATAGGAGGATGCAGGATTGAGCTGTTCGACAAAGAAAACTACCAGTCGTATGTTGAAACCGCTCCCGGATGGATGCTGAACTGGATCAAAAACTATGGAGGAAATCCGTACGAAAGATTAGTCGAAATGGCTAAACTGGCACAAAAGGATGGCGAAATCAAAGGAATTCTGATGCACCAGGGAGAGTCAAATCCCAGCGATTCGCTTTGGACACAAAAGGTGAAAGATATTTATGACAACCTGATGGCTGACCTGAATCTGAATCCCCAACACATCCCGTTGCTGGCCGGCGAATTGTTAAGTGAGGAATACAATGGCAGGTGTGCCGGATTTAACCGGTTTATTGCACAGTTGCCAGACGTCATTCCCAATGCTCATGTGATTTCTTCCGCCGGATGTCCCGGCAGACCCGATGGTTTGCACTTCACGGCTGAAGGTTACCGCACACTTGGAAAAAGGTATGGTGAAAAAATGCTTTCGCTTTTAGGTATGTAATTTTGCCAACTGAGGTCTTAAGAACTTGTTCGAAATCTTAATTGAATCAGATGAAAAAAATATTGATTTTATTTCTTGTTGCAGTTGAATTATCTGCTTGCGGACAGTTTCCCGAATTGGCCAAAACCCCGCCTATGGGCTGGAACTCATGGAATGCCTTTGGATTGAACATCAACTCAAAGATCGTGATGTCGGTGGCTGATGCGATGGTGGCAAAAGGATTGAAAGATGCCGGTTTCGAATATATTGTCATTGATGATGGCTGGCAAATTGATCGCGATCATAACGGGAAAATCATTGTCGATTCATCCCGCTTCCCCGAAGGGATTAAGTTTCTGGCAGACTATGTCCATGCCAGGGGTTTAAAATTCGGTATTTACACATGCTGCGGGACGAAAACATGCGGAGGGCGTCCGGGCAGCTATGGTTACGAAGCGATTGATGCCCGGACATATGCCGATTGGGGAGTGGATTTCATAAAAGTCGACTGGTGCTTCACCGATGGGCTCGATACCCGCACCCAGTATAAAATAATGAGCGATGCTATACGGGCAACAGGCAGACCAATGATACTGAGCATTTGCGAATGGGGAACGACAAGCCCCTGGGAATGGGGTAAAGGCATTGGAGCCCTGTGGCGAACCACCAACGACATTCAGGATTGTTATGATTGCATACGCAACTGGGGTGGAATGGGATGGGTCCCTATTCTTGAAAAAAACGTGAACCTTGCCCCGTTTGCAGGCCCCGGGCACTGGAATGATCCCGACATGCTGGAGGTAGGCAATGAAGCACTCACGCCAACCGAATGCCGTGCGCATTTTGCCATGTGGTGTATGATAGCAGCGCCGCTAATTGCCGGTAACAACATCAGCACAATGAATGATACCATCAGGGATATTCTTACGGCACCGGAAATTATTGCCATCAACCAGGATAAACTTGGCATACAGGGAACACGCATCCGCAATGAAAACGGATTGCAGATCTGGCAAAAGCCTCTCAGCGATGGATCAATAGCTGTTGCCTTGCTGAACGTGACCCGATCATCAGCCAACATGGCCGTTTCACTGGAGGAAATCGGCTTTGAAAAAGGGAGAAAAAGCAGTGTGCGCGATTTATGGGAAAGAAAAGACCTGCCGGCCATTACCGATATTTTTCAGGCCCGGGTGGAAGCGCGCGGGATTGTTATGGTGAAAATCAAAGGCAGGAAAGCACCCGTGTCTTTCCTCCAATTCGATCAAAACCAGTTGGAAATGAACCACGGCAACCATAAGCTGTTGCAGATAGATGTTCTTCCTTCGGTTACACCTGTTAGCGTAACATCGTCAAACGAAGAGATTGCATCTTTGTCACTGGTTGGGGTGAACACTTACCGGATTGCCGCTAAAAAGGAAGGTGCATGCACCATAAAAGCGACCGCTTCCGGCGGGAAATTCAGTGCCACTGCCCATATAAAGATTCTGCCATCCGATATTCCTTCTCCATGGCAATTCGATGACATAAAAAACGATAAAGCTTCGGCCAGTTTCGAAAACGGTATCTTCACCATCGAAGGCGGGGGAGCCGATATCTGGGGGGGCAATGACCAGTTTGCTTTCGTTAGCAGGGAGGCAGGAGAAGAAGATTGCTACATCTCGGCCCGGGTAATTTCAATGACTCCTTCTGATCCCTGGGCAAAAACCGGCCTGATGTTCAGGGAAACAACTGCTCCGAACAGCCGGTTTATAATGATCAGTGTAACCCCCGCCAATGGTATTTCGCTGCAATGGCGGGATAGCACAGGAAGATCATGCAACAAGAAAGATTTCAGCGCGGTAACTTTACCAGCCTTTTTGAAACTCACAAAAAACGGTTCAACTTATACAACTTATAAATCGTATGATGGCAACACATGGGAAGTACTGGGCAATGTCACTTTGAGCCAGCCATTGCACGAAAAATACCGGGTCGGTATGTCGGTATGCTCACACAGCAGCCATGCCCTAAACCTGTCTAAATTTGACCTGGTGGAAACAGGTTCTCCGGATAAAAAATAACGGTACCATAATGAATGGCATGAAATAGCGATGAAACCGAACGCCGGAGCAGTTCGACAAGTATGCATTGAATGGAGGGAATACTAGGTATACAAAAAAACCAAAAGGTATGAAAATAATGATTTTTATTGCATCATGGCTGATGCTTTTGTTTCAGGGTAATAATGCACAAACCTATCAGAAAACTGATTTAGGCATAAAAACGAGTATCCATGCAGTCGACATTGAAATTCAGTTTTATAACCCTTCCATTGTCAGGATATTGAAATCGCCTGAAGGCGCCGCATTTATCAAAGAAAGCCTTTCGGTCATCAAAACACCGCAACAAACTGCCCTAAAAATAAAACAACAGGGAGATGAACTATCGCTGAAAAGCGATCAACTTATGGTATTGTTAAACCTGAAAAACGGTAAGATCTCATTTTTAACGTCAGAAGGCGAAACGCTGCTGAATGAAAAGGAATCCGCAACAGTTTTTACCGGTTTTAATGACGCCGGCGTTAATACGTACACTGTGAAACAGGCTTATGTGCTGGACAAAGATGAAGCCATTTACGGACTGGGCATTCAGCAAAAAGGCAAAATGGTGCAGCGCAACCTGGAACTCCGGATGATACAAAACAACACCGAAGACTTCATTCCTTTTTTCCAGTCGGTCAAAGGATACGGATTATTCTGGGATAATTATTCCCCTACTGTTTTCCGCGACGATCCAAATGAAACCTCCTTCACTTCTGAAGTCGGCGATGGCATTGATTACTATTTCATGGCCGGCGGAAATGCTGACGGTGTAATTGCCTGTATGCGCGACCTCACAGGGCAGGTACCCATGTTCCCGTTATGGACCTACGGTTACTGGCAAAGCAAAGAACGTTATAAAAGCCAGGATGAACTGGTAGGGGTGGTGAAAAAATACCGCGAACTGGGTGTGCCTATTGACGGGATCATCCAGGACTGGCAATACTGGGGCAATAATTACCTATGGAATGCCATGGAGTTCCTGAATCCCGAATTCTATAATCCCCAAAAAATGGTTGATGAAGTGCATAGTCTGAATGCCCATATGATTATTTCTATCTGGAATTCATTCGGACCCCATACAAAACCTTACCGCGCATTAGACAGCATAGGTGCGCTCCTTAATTTTGTTACCTGGCCTGAATCGGGCTCGGAGAAATGGCCGCCCAATCCCGATTATCCTTCAGGGGTGAAGGTTTACGATCCCTATAATCCCCTGGCCCGCCATATTTACTGGAAATACCTCAACGCGGGGATCTTTTCACTGGGCATGGATGGCTGGTGGATGGATTCATCAGAGCCTGATCACCTGCAGTTCAAAAATTCTGATCTCGATAATAAAACATACCTCGGTTCGTTCCGTAAAGTGCGCAATGCTTTCCCCCTGATGACCGTAGGAGGCTTATCACAACATCAACGCTCTGTTTCTTCAGAAAAGAGGGTTTTCATCCTTACCCGCTCGGCTTTTGCCGGCCAGCAGCGCTATGGGGCCAATACCTGGTCGGGCGATGTGGTGGCATCGTGGGAAGCTTTAAGAAACCAGATTTCGGGAGGACTGAACTTTTCGCTTTGCGGAATTCCTTATTGGAACAGCGATATCGGCGGTTTCTTTTTGTGGAATTTTAAAAGCAAGCTTGAGGACGCCGAATATCGTGAACTGTACGCACGCTGGCTTCAGTTCGGCGCTTTCTGCCCCATGATGCGTTCGCACGGTGCCGATGCCCCCCGGGAAATATACCAGTTCGGGAAAAAAGGCGATATCATATTCGATGCCATCGAGAAATACATCAACCTGCGCTACAGCTTATTGCCCTACATTTATTCCGCTTCCTGGGATGTTACAGCCAACCGGTCGAGTATGACCCGCGCCCTGGTAATGGACTTTGCAAACGATAAAAAAGCGCTGGATATAAACGATGAATATCTGTTCGGTAAATCCATACTGGTTTGTCCTGTAACCAGTCCGATGTACTCAAAAGACAGGAAGGAAGATTTCAGCACGGTTAAATCCCGGGACATTTACCTGCCTGCAGGGGCAGCATGGTATGACTTCTGGACCGGGAAAAAGCTGAAGGGCGGACAAAACCTTACAAGGGAAACCCCGATTGACATTATGCCGCTGTATGTGAAAGCAGGATCCATTCTTCCCATCGGACCTGAAGTGCAATATGCCACGGAGAAAAAATGGGATGCACTTGAAATACGGATCTATCCCGGTGCCGGCGGAGAATTTATCCTGTATGAAGATGAAGGTGACAATTACAACTACGAAAACGGTACGTATTCAACCATTACATTCACCTGGGACGATGCAAAAGAAACATTGTCGATCGGTGAACGGAAAGGCTCATTCCGCGGCATGCCTGAAGAACGAAGATTCCATATCCTCAGGGTTGGGGAAGGCCGGGGAACAGGAATATCAGATGAATCTGAAATCCATGACAAAAAAGTTACCTACCTGGGTAAAAAGATGGTGATTAAGTTCTAACGGAGGCTGATCATTAAATTGTAGTTCCGCAGTCGTTTTTAACCGCTGAGTATATTATCTCCAAGAATTTGAATAATTTTACCATCTGATACAATGGCAGGGTGAGAAAGGTTTTTTTAAACTGGCAGACTGCGATCCTGAACCTCACTGGTTTGGTTACAGGTTTATTGTTGTTCTGTTTTACCCTATCCTTAAATGGGCAAAGGATACGTTTTTACAATTCGGAGCAGGGCCTGCCCAACAGCCTGATCCATTATGTCGCCCAGGACGATTACGGTTATATATGGATTGCCACTGAAAACGGGGCAAGCTATTTCGACGGAATGCGATTCACTACCTTCCGGCACAAGCCCAACCAGGCAGGAACACTTTCCAACGACCTGGTTAAGACAATATTCACCGACAGCAGAGGGACAACCTGGATAGGTACAGCCAACGGATTGCAGATATACAACCGTGAGGACAATACGTTCAGGGATTTTCCGCTTCAATGTCCCTCGTTTACAGGAACACCTTATGTCACATCGGTTACAGAGGACAGGGAACATGAAAAACTGCTGGTGTCTGCCGCCGGACTGGGGGTGGTTGTGTACAACGTAAAAGACTATCAGATCGATCATGAAACTACCCGGGCATTAAAAGAAATCTACGGGACTGATTTCGTCGGGAAATTATTCCTTGATCATGAAGGTTTTTTATGGTCATTTGCCGAACAGGGCAATTTCTTCAGGGTCAGTATTCAAAAAAAAGAAATCCGGCAGTTGCAATGGAGTCCTGAATTGAAAGAACAGTCAAAGAAGATGGTCGTTTCTGCTTTAACCGAAGACCCGGTTCATGGGAATATACTGATAGGCACACACAATCACGGACTCCTTATTTACGACCGGTCGCTTGGCACCATCAGAAGACCGAAAGGCGAGTCATCATCAAAGTATCGTATCCGGGCATTGCTGGCCGAAACAACCACAGGTAACGGCAACGAGCTTAACATCTGGGTGGGCTCTGAAGATACCGGACTGAAGAAGTTTGACAGGGAAAAGGAAGAAATTATAAAGCCGGATTTCCAGTATGCCCCTATTGACCTTGACAACTGCAAGGTGCATTCGCTTATGCAGGACGCCCAGGGAAACATCTGGGCCGGTATTTTTCAAAAGGGATTGCTGATTTTGCCCCGGTCAACCAGCGACTTCGAATATATAAAACTATCGGCATCAAAAGGTTCCATGAGCGTAAACATAGCCAGTGTAACCTCCATTACCCGTGATAACAGCGGCACCTTATGGGTGGGCACTGACGGAGGCGGACTTTTTAAAATGCCGGATGACGGAACCAAAATCCATTACACGAAAGACAACACACCCCTGCCCAATAATGCCATCCTTTCCATAACACCTGATAAAAGAGGGACTTTGTGGATCTCAACTTACATGGGGGGTATTACAACCTATAATCCACGCAATGGATTTAGCGCATACAGCGGCGGTCCTGAATTGCATAAAGTGGTCAGTTCCCTGTACGACAGTGAGCATGATAAGCTTTACCTGGGAACCCTGGGACACGGGGTGAAAGTTTTGTCGTTTCCTGATCATAAGCTGGAATCATTTCCTGAACCAAACAAACTGGTTTGGGTCAGTTCGCTTTGCCTGGATATTTCAGGCAATTTATGGGTCGGGCAGACCGAAGGTCTCAGTTGTTTCAGTACAAAGAGCGGTGAGGAATTACACATTGACCTGGCTGAGAGCATTAAAGGAAACAGTATTAACGCCATGTTTGAGGATGAAGACGGTTCCATGTGGTTTGGTACACCCAATGGTTTGTTCCTTTTTCAGCAAGAGAAAGATACGCTTATTCTGTATTCGAAGGATGACGGTTTACCCAGCAACCTGGTATGCGCTATACAAAAAGATGACAAGGGGATCCTATGGATCAGCACCCTGCACGGTATATCCAGATTTGACGCCCAGGCCAAAACCTTCAAAAACTTCTATGCATACGACGGGCTGCAGGATAATGAATTCAGCCGCAAAGCCAGTTTCAGGGACAACGATGGGAAAATATACTTTGGCGGCATTAACGGTATTACGGCTTTCTATCCGGAGAGAATTAAAAGTGAAGAAAAACTCTTGTCAGGAATATATTTTTCCCAGCTCACCGTTCTCAATCAGGATGTGAATTATAATGAAGCACCGGGCAATAGAAATATCCTCGACAAGCACATCTCGCAGGCACGACAGATCACCCTGAAGAATAACCAGAATGTTTTTTCACTGGAATTTGCGGTCCTTGAATATGCCAATCCGCAAAAAGTGAACTATGGTTACAGGCTGGAAGGATTTGACCATGACTGGCGGTATACTGATCCAGGTAACCGGCGGGCAACGTACACCAATCTTCCGGAAGGATCCTACACTTTCAGTGTGAAGGCTTTCTTTGACGGATCTCCCGAAGATGAGAACACGGTATACAACAGTATCCGCATTCGCATATTGCCTCCATGGTATAAATCCTATTGGGCCTATATGACCTACCTGGCTTTGCTCGCTTTTATAATATGGGCATTCATTGATTATTTGAAACGCAGAAGGATTCGTATCCAGGAACGGCTGGAACTTGAAAAGAAAGAGTTAAAGCTCCGGATGTTTACCGATCTCACCCATGAAATCCGTACTCCTTTTACGCTGGTTATGAATCCATTAAAATCGATGCAGGATTCAGAAACCGACAGCAGGCGCAAGGATATGCTCAATTTAATATACCGTAATATTCTCAGGATACTCAGGTTGCTCAACCAGCTTATGGATATCCGGAAGATCGACAATCATCAGCTCTACATGCAATTTCAAAAAACCGATCTGATCTGTTTCATCCAGGATATTATGAAATCCTTTGAACAGCTGGCTATTATGCGAAATATTGACTTCCGGCTGGTTTCGAATTTTGAATCGCTTGAAGTGTGGATCGATCAGGTAAATTTCGATAAGGTTCTGTTTAACCTGCTGTCAAATGCCTTCAAGTTTACCCCCGATCATGGTTATATTTTAATCAGCCTGGAACCCAAAAAGAATAACACAAAAATTGGTTTATCCCATAACATTAGCGACTGTATTGAGCTCAGCATCGAGAATTCCGGTAGTAAAATAGAGGAAAGCGAAACGGAACGCATTTTCGACCGTTTCTATCAAAGCAGTAATAACACATCAGAAGGCGGATCAGGTATGGGACTCCACCTGGCAAAAATGATTGTCCGGCTTCACCATGGGAAAATAAAAGCAGCCAATACAGAAAATGGAGTCCTGTTCACCATAGTCATCCCGCTTACGAATAAGCATTTGTCTGCTAAAGAAATGACTGACACGGAACCCGGCCAGGACATTTATACTAAAATACGGCCGGATATTGAACTTCCCCAGGAAAAGGACTTCATTGAACTACCTCAGGACGAAGAGAATATTGCTGCTTCAAAGAAAAGCAAATCGAAACGCACCCTGGTGTTTGTGGATGATGATATCGATCTGGGTAAATATGTGAGGATGGAACTATCTGATAAATATAACATTGAAGTCTGCCATAAAGCCATTGACGCATGGAAAGTGATTTCCACTACGTTACCCGATGCCATCCTGGTTGATCTGATCATGCCGGAGGAAGACGGAATCTCGCTATGCAGGAAAATCAGGAAAAATCCGGAAACCAATCATCTGCCTGTGATCATTCTCACTTCACAAACCGGTGAAGAAAGTGAACGTCAGTGCATTGAAAGTGGCGCTGACCGTTACCTTACAAAACCGTTCAGCCTTGAATTGTTGAAAAGCACCATTGCCCGGGCAATTCAGATGCGTGAAACGATCCGAAACAAATACAGCACAGCGATCCATCCCGAATTCGATAAAATCAAGGTAAGTTCACCCGACAGCCGCCTTGTCGCAAAAGTAATCGAGACCATTCGGAAAAACATTGAAAATCCGGAATTCAGCGTCGATGATCTCAGCCGGGAAGCAGGACTCAGCAGGGTGCACCTGAACCGGAAACTGAAGGAGAACATCAATATTTCTCCCAGCAACCTCATCCGGTCCATCCGGTTAAAACAGGCTGCCTATCTGCTCATAAACAACCGGGTAAACATCTCGGATGTTGCCTATAAAGTCGGCTTTTCATCACACTCATACTTCTCCAGTAATTTCAAGGATTATTTCGGGATGGCCCCAACCGAATTTGTGCTAAAATACAACGGATCGGAAGAAAAGGAAACCCTTAACAAATTATTCGAAAACTGATTGCCACGCTGTGAAGGTAGGCACCCTCCAAGGGAGGTCTACCTTCCCACGTTGTAAAATCCGATACATTTTCTGACGATTTTGATACCTTATTCAAAATTAAAATATTAAATTTCAATACTATAATTTTGCTCTAAAAATTAAAATTAGCATCAACAGAAAAGTCCGGTTTTCATGTCTGATGTTTTGAAATTGATAACAATTGTATCAAAGTCACAAGAGCAAGAGATATGAATGATAGATTTTTGTAACGCTACGAAAATCCAGATGAAACTGATTGTTACTAACCTAAAAATTAATCTATGATGAAAAGAAACCGATTGCTGCTGGTGGCATTACTTATGTTGCCACCCTTGCTTTTTTCTCTACGGAGCTATGGTCAGTCATCTGTCATCAGAGGTACGGTGACAGATGAATCCGGAGCGTTACTGCCCGGCGTGAATATTCTGGTGAAAGGAACAACAAGAGGCACTGTGACGGATGTCAGCGGGAAATATGAATTGACGGCTGAGCCTGAAGAGACGCTTGTTTTTTCATTTATCGGGTACTTGTCCGAAGAGGTCATGGTTGGAACCAGGCAGGAGATAAACATTGTTCTGGTCCCCGATATCACCGGCCTTGACGAAGTTGTTGTCGTAGGGTATGGCACCATTAAAAAAAGTGACCTTACCGGTGCCGTAACTTCGGTTAAATCGGAGAAGCTGATGGCCAATGCCCCTACATCGATTCAGGAAGCGTTGCAGGGGAAAGCCGCCGGGGTTGTTATCACATCCGGAAATACGGTTAATTCAACAGCCACTATCCGCATTCGGGGAAACCGGTCGATCGGAGCCACCAATGATCCTTTATTCGTTGTTGACGGATTTCCGCTGACAGGAGGATTGGAATCGATCAATCCCAACGATATCGAATCCATGGAGATCCTGAAAGATGCATCGGCTACCGCTATTTACGGTGCACGCGGGGCCAACGGGGTCGTGCTGGTTTCCACCAAGAAAGGGGAAGCGGGTAAGGTTATCGTTGAATATGACGCCTATTTCAGCATCGGGAAACTCGACCGCATAAGGCGTGCGATGGATGTTGGCGAATACTGCGACCTGGTGAGGGAAGGAAACCGGAGTTATATTTTTGACAGCATCGGAGGCTACCAGTTGGATCCGACCAGCCGTTACAGTTCCGCCGTGCCCGACTATGAACAGGACCAGAGTATGGGCTATTTTACCCAGGATCCATACCTTTGGGAATCCCTGAGCAGAGGCTGGGTTGACGGTGTTTGGGATGCTTCAAAAGCCCGTGGTTTCGACTGGCAGATGGCCGGGTTTCGCGATCATGCCACCTCGCAGACCCATAGCATCAATGTGCGGGGAGGAACCGAAAAAACCAAATATTATGTTTCAGGAGCCTATCTTGATCTGAAGGACATTCAGCTTCAGTCCTTCCGTAAAAGGTATAATCTTCACCTGAATATCGATCAGAACCTGGGCAGACTGGTTGACCTGGGGGGGAATATCGATTTCTCCTACCTTGACTGGAATGACGGCAAAGGGATTCCCATATTCTGGAACCCGCTTGGAACCCCCTGGTATTCCCCGGATGACGATGTAACCAAAGACGGAGATCCGGCCTATGGTCTTATCCCCCATCCCTGCGGAGAACCATTGCAGTACAACTCCTTCTATGATCTGGACGGTGTAAAACGGCAAAAGAAAAGCAACAATATCCTTACAAATTTTTATGTCAATGTCAATCTTTTTAAAGGCTTGACATACAGGGCAAATTTCGGAACATCGCTGTATATCAAACAGGAGCAGGAATTCTTCAGCCATTTTTCAACCGTCACCGGGCTGGGCAATCCCCGTGCAAAACAAAGCAACTGGTTTAACAGGGGCTGGAATTTTGAAAATATACTGAATTACAAAACAGAAATCAGAGCCCATTCCGTCAATGTTACCTTTGTTCAAACGAACGAGAAATATGTTACCGAACCTACCACCCTGGAAGGCAATAATCTTCCCTTTGAAAACCAGGTGTGGTATGATCTTGGTTCTGCATCATCACAAGCTGTAACCAGTGATTATACGCAATGGACCATGATGTCGTGGTTAGGGCGCATCAATTATTCCTTACTTGACCGGTACCTGCTTACCGCCTCACTCCGGTACGATGGTTCATCCCGGCTGGCCGAAGGCCACAAATGGGTGGCGTTCCCTTCACTGGCCCTGGGCTGGCGTATTTCCCAGGAGAATTTCCTGAAAAACATCAAAACCATCAGCAACCTCAAACTCCGTTTGGGATACGGTGTAACCGGCAATTCGGCGGTTAATCCCTATAGTACGGAAGGGCAGATCCAGGTGAGCCGCTATAACTGGGATAAAACCACGGGTATTTTGGGATACGAGCCTTATACCCTGGCAAACAGAGCCTTATCATGGGAGACAACCGAGCAGTTTAACATCGGGCTCGACTTTGGTATTTTTGGCGGGCGGATAGCCGGAACCATCGATCTGTACAAACAGCGCACCTACGATCTGCTTATGAAACGTTCACTCCCTGCTGTTTCCGGATTTACAAGCATCATGCAGAACATCGGTGAAACGCAAAACAAGGGGATTGAAATCAGTTTGAATACGATCAATGTAAGCTCGGGAAAATTTTTGTGGACTACCGATATAACCTTTGCCACCAACAAGGAAGAAATAACCATGCTGGCTTCAGGTCTGGATGAAGACCTGGCGAACAACTGGTTTGTCGGACACCCGATTGACACTTACTATGATTATGTTGCAGCTCCCACCGTATGGGGATATTCCAAGGAAGATATGGATGAGCTGAGAAAATTCAGGGCAAACCGTTCAAGATTCAATCCCGGTGATCTCCGGATCGTGGATTTGAGCGGCGATTACAGGATCTCGGCTGAGGACCGGGAAATAAGAGGCTCTAAAATGCCCAAACAGACGGTGAGCATGGCCAATACTTTCATCTACGGTCCGTTTGATCTGTACGTTTTCATGTATGGCGCTTTCGGGCACACCGTTTACTGGGATCCCGGCATAGGCCTTGGAGGAAGGTTGAATACCTTTAAGAATGATTACTGGACACCCACCAACACCGATACAAAGTGGCTGGCACCACATGCCGATATGCAAATGCCCAGCAACATCACAGCGATGCATTACTGGAAAGGGGATTTTCTGAAGATTTCCGATATCACGCTGGGATACACGCTGCCTGCTTCTCTGACCACCAGGGCAAGAATTCAAAAAACACGGATCTATGCCAAAGTGCAAAATCCCTTTATGTTTACAGCATTTGAAGGGATCGATCCCGAGGGCGCCATCGGTACACAGAGAAATACAGATGGTAAAATTGTGAGCTATTCGGATGCGCCGTTCACCATGAGGGTCTATATGTTCGGATTGAATGTATCATTCTAACCTGCAAAAAATGAAAACACTTAAAAAAATGATATTATGGGCAGGACTCATGCTGCCATTGCTGTCCTGCGAGGATTTTCTCGAAGAAAAAGGCTATAATTCTGATTATACCTATTATAAAACATCCGAAGGTTTGGATGCCCTGGTGGCGTCCTGTTATCAGCAAACCCGCTGGTGCGCGAGTTTTGAGACCCAGTATGCACTGGAAGATATGGGAACGGACATTTTTATGCTGGGAGGAGATGGTTCGCACCGCGATGCATTCGGCCAATATCTTTCTTCGGCACTGACACCCACTAACCAGCTTCTGCTGGACTTCTGGAACAATAATTACAAAGGGATAGCTTCCTGTAACCTTGCCTTGCAGTATGCGGAAACCAACACCGAAATGCTGGAATCCGTAAAATCCGTCAGGAAAGGGGAAGCTTTATTCCTTCGTGCCTATTATTACTACGAACTGGCCATACACTTTGGCAATATTCCCTTAAATGTTACACCGACGGATAAGCCCAAAACCGATTTTTTCAGGGTACCTCAAAAACAAATCTGGAATCAGATCATCGCTGACACGCGTCAGGCCTGGGAACTTCTGCCCTGGGCGGATGCCGGCGGCAAAGTGACAGGAGACTGGGGCCGGGCCAGCAAAGGAGCTGCAGGACACCTGCTGGCAAAAGCATATATGTTCCGTTATTGCGAAAAGTATGCAAAAAACCAGTCTGATGCCAATATGAACGAGGATCGGGGCGCCAGGGAAAGTGATATCGACTCGGTGATCTATTTTGCCAGCCGGGTTGCCAACTTCGGAGAAGGTGCAGGAAGCGGAAGCAACCATGCACTGGCCGAAAATTTTTCCGATCTGTGGGGATGGGACCCCACCCAGGGTCTCGTGGCCGAGTATATGGGGCCGGAAATCGTGTTCTCGGTGAATTTCTCAACGAATCATTTCT
>CAYMJH010000078.1:0-16036 GCA_964390385.1 uncultured Bacteroidales bacterium
AATCAGTATTTTATATGTTAATAACTCGCCCTATTTCAACTCTTAATTCGCATTAGAAGCTAGTAGTTAGTAGAAAATACTAAATTCTAGATTCTCACTTCTAACTTCTAAATTCTGAATTCCGCCTAAAGCAGAGAGTAGACAATACCCTAAAATCCAATAATCCTAATAATCCTACAAATCCCAGTTCAGACAACATAAATCCTATAAATCCTGGTTCAGACCATCATTTCCGGCAAAGTGGGACAACCTCTTTACAAAACCGTCGAGATAAGTTTTTGAAATCGGAACGGTGATGCCGGCGGGATGTTCAAAGCCGATGATCAGCCCTTCCTTTTCCTTTCGTATTACTTTTACATTGTCGATATTCACCATGTACGAGCGGTGGCAACGCACCAGACCGCTCCCCGGCATCTCCTGCTCGATGCGCTTAAGGGTATTCCGGATCATGTAACGGACCGGCTTCTGAGCGGTCAGGTAGTGAATAATGATATAATTGTCAGCGGCCTCAAGATACAACAGATCTTCCTTTTTGATTGAAAATTTCAACGTCCCTTTTTCGTCGCGGAATGAAAACATGGACGGTGAAGGAGATGCCACTTTACCGGAAGGATCAGACCGGTCGTTTTCAGGTCCTTTGCTTTCGATTTTTTCCAGCGTTGTATACTTGTCTTTAAAAGACAAATAAAGCCAGGAAATAATATAAGGAAGCAGGATGATGTAAGCGGTGGTCCTGACCGTATTGCGGTAGAGGCGCATGAAATTGTCTCCGGCCTGCAGGAAATACCATTGTATCAGGCTGTAAACCAATGCGAGCACCAATATTTCACCGATGATCCAGGCGGCATAAACTATGAATTTCATCGGCCTTTTTCGCGTGAAGAGATGCATCAGCATCCGGCTGATGACAATGACCAGCAATCCGATAAGGATCACGATACTGGAATAAAGAAACATTTCCATATCGCTTACATCCAGCCATTTATCAACGCCGAAGGGAGAATAGATATTAATGAACACCAGGGCAAACAAGGCGGTGAAAAGGATAAAACTTACCGTGTTCTTCTTTTCGGTCAGGTATTCCGGAATTTTCTTTTCCCAGGGCAGCATAAGCGGATGGAGTTATGAACAATAAAAATAAACAATTTTCCGATGGGGTGAAATTTTTGCGTTGGCAAATATAGTTTTTCGCCCCGTATAATGAAATTTCACCCCACAGGAGATTCTTTAATCCCCTGTATACCCTGTAAATACCATTCATTACCCGATGTGGCGTCTATGCTCTTATTTTGTGTGATCAGTCAAAACATTATGAAATACATTGAACACCAACGGCAACTGAAGGAATTGTTTGACCTTGACAAGTCGGAAATTGCTTTGCCGGGCAGCCTGATGAAGATCAGGAATTTCGGGTTTCAATCCCGGCCGGTTTCAGCTATGGAATGCTGCGGGATCATGGAAGACAGCAGGATTCCTGAAAACTGCCATTTCAGGTACCCGGTTTTTGTTCCCCGCGGTATGGACAGGTGCAGCGAAGCCATCATCTATCTGCATGGTCTGAACGAAAGGACCTGGCATAAGCACCTGGCCGGCGCAAGGGACCTGGCCGAAAACACAGGCAAAGGTGTACTGATGTTTCCCTTATCATTCCATATTAACCGGGGTTTGCCGGAATGGTCCGATACCCGGAAAATGGGCCAGATGCTGGAAGTCAGAAAAAGAGATTATCCCTTACTGCGCGAGGCATCCATTGCTAACCTGGCATTGAGTGACCGGCTAACCCGCCATCCCCAGCGGTTTTTCCTTTCGGGTCTGCAAAGTGCAAGAGACCTGATCAGCCTGCTGGAACAAATTGGCAGGGGAGATCATCCGGCTTTTCTCCCGGGTACCAGGGCCGACTTTTTTGCTTATTCGATCAGTTGCACGCTGATGCAATCGCTCATGGCCAGTGAAGCCGGCAACCTGTTGAGCCGGTCGAGGATCGTCTTTTTTGCGGGAGGCTCGATTTTCAGCCATATTCAGGGAGTATCGAAGTTCATCATGGATAGTGTTGCATTTGATGCGCTGAGAAAATTTTACATGGAGAATGCCTGGAACAGGTCAACCGGGACTGGAAACAGCGAATTCCGGTCGGTCATGATGGAACATGATTTCGGGAAGGCATTCAGGACCATATTGGCCCATGGTCTGATGAAAAGACAAAGGGAGAATCGGGTGGCTGCTTTCCACGAAAATTTGCTGGTTATCGCCCTGCGCAACGACAGGATCATACCGGCAGAAGGCATCGGTTTGGCTGCAGGCGAGAAATTTCTGCGGTCAAAACGGTTTAACATGCTGCACTTCCCTTATGCTTATACCCATGAGAATCCTTTCCCCGTCCTGTACCGGAAAATAGAAGAACAGGTTGAGCAGGCGTTCAGACGTGTCTATGATCTGGCAGCACAGTTTTTCACCGCAGGGGTTACTTTATCCGCTCAGGGCCATTGCATAAATAGGCAAACATTCTTATCTTGCAATGGGTAAGAACGCGGTGCACAATGGATCAGAAAGACGGAACAGGCAGGAGCGGCGAAGGCTTCTTCAGCCGGCATTACCTGGTTTTGGGCACGGGCCGGAGCCTGCACCAGCCATCACCATGGCTCAGGCTGATGATGGTGGCCTTTGTTTTTCTTAGTTTTACTCCGTTTTCTCTCACAGGCCAGATCAAAAGCGTCGGATTACCCTTCATCCACAATTACGGCCGGGAAGAATACAATGCAGGTACACAAACCTGGTCTGTTGCGCAGGATACCAATGGTATCATGTATTTTGCGAACAACACGGGCATGCTGGTGTTTGACGGTACGAAATGGGAATTATACCCCCTGCCCAATCATTCCGTGGTGCGATGCGTCGCTGCCGGTGAGAACCGTATTTATGCCGGCGGATACGACGAATTCGGGTACTTTGAAGATGACGGCACCGGCACACTGGAATATAGTTCTCTTACAGGCCTTTTGCCTGAAGCCGAAAAGAGTTTCGGGGAAATATGGAGGATTCACCTTACCCGTTACGGTGTTGTATTTCAATCGTTTCTGAAAATCTTTGTCTATCGGAACGAAAGGCTGGAAATCATCCCTCCGAAGTCCCAGTTTGGATTTTCCTATAACCTTGATAATAAAGTGATTGTCGTTGACCGGGGAGATGGGTTGTTTATACTGAAAAACAAGGACCTTGTGCCTGTTTACGTCAACCATACCTTTTTCAGGGAAAATGAAATCACTTTTCTGAGTTCCGGCGCTGCCAACCAGCTGATTATAGGGACGACCAACAACGGAGTCTATACCCTCGACGGAACAGACCTTAACCCCTGGCCTTCGGGCATCAACCGGTACCTGAAGCAAGACCAGATCTATACCGCCATTGAATTGCCCGGTGGCATGCTGGCGATCGGCACCATCCAGAATGGCCTGTACGTCATCAATGAAAAAGGGGAGATCATCCAGCATGTCAACCGTTACAGGGGATTGCAGAATAATACGGTGCTCAGCCTGTTTTATGACAAATACCGGAATCTGTGGCTGGGTTTGGATAACGGCATCGATATGCTGGAGGTGAGTTCGCCGCTCACCTCGATCAATTATTGCTATAACATAGAATCAGCCTATGCCTCCGTCGTTCATGGCGGTATACTGTATATCGGCACCAACCAGGGGCTTTTTGCCCGAAAATATGACGAAATTGAGAATCAGCACACCCTTGAAAAAGGATTTGAACGGGTTGAAGGAACCATGGGCCAGGTTTGGTGCCTGAAAGTATTCGATCAGGTGCTTTTCTGCGGGCACAACCTGGGAACCTTTATCGTGAAGGGCAAGAATGCCCGGCTTGTTTCCGATGTACAGGGCGGATGGGATTACGTCAGACCGAAAAACCATGAGAACTTCCTGATCGGAGGAACCTATGAAGGCCTTACCTTGTATGAAAAAACCGGGACTTCATCTCCCCGATGGGAATATAAAGGTATGATTGCAGGGTTTCATGAATCATGCAAGGAAATGGCAGTGGATCACGAAGGTGCCTTATGGATCACCCATGGATACAAGGGAGTTTTCAGGGTAATTCTTTCCGACAACCTCTCCCAGGTGATTGACGCCTCCCTTTACAATGCCGGGGACGGCCTTCCATCCATCCCCTATTCGGTGACCAGCCTGCAGGATCAGACTGTTCTGGTTACCCGGGAATCCTTTTTCAGGTTTGACAGGGTGACCAATACATTCCGAAAGGATGAAAGGCTGAATGCGATCTTTGGCGGAATCAGGGACATTACCAAGGTCATTGAGGATCACCGTGGGAATTTGTGGTTCTTTACCGAACAGTCTATGGGCGTTATACAACTGCAGGGAAACGGGGATTTCATCAGAAACACGCAGCCGTTCATGCGGATCAGGAACCAGTATATTGCTTCCTCCTTCGAGAATGTTTCCGTATATGGCAGAGATGCGGCACTCATCGGCAGCCAGCGGGGGATGCTCCATTACGATCCCGCGGTGCAGAAAGATTTTGAAATACCCTATAAAGCCTTTATCGGAAAGGTAACCGTCAAGCGAAAAGGTCATGATTCCATCCTGCACGTGAAACGGAATGGTATGCCCGGCAACCTTGATTCCCCTGCCATTCCTTACCGCTACAATTCGATTTCCATCAGCTATTTTTCCCCTTTCTTTGAAGCGCCGGAACAAATGACCTATTCATTCAGGCTTGCAGGTTTTGATGAGTCCTGGTCTGACTGGACCCCAAAAACGGAGAAGGAATATACCAACCTGCCTGAGGGAGACTATGGTTTTGAGGTAAGAGCAAAAAATATTTATGAGCACAAGAGTGAACCGGCCCGGTATGCTTTTTCCATTCAGCCGCCCTTTTACCGCAGCAAACTGGCATGGGTCGCCTACGGATTTTTTTTCCTGGCCGTAGCAGGACTGAATTTCTGGTTTCTCCGCCGCAGGATTGAAAAAACACGCCGCCTGGAAAAGCTGAAACATAAGCGGGAATTGATCGCCAAAGAAAAAAAGTACAGGGAGGAAGCAGAACTCTCAGAACAGGAAATAGATAGGCTTAGAAACGAGAAACTACAGAACGAAATGCGGCATAAAAATATGGAACTGGCCAATTCCACTTTGCATATCATTCAGAAAAACAAGTTTTTGCATGATCTCAAAAAGGAGTTGCTTACCACCTGTGGCAAAACAGACGGAGATAACCTTCAGTCTGAAATAAAATCGATCATCCGAAAGATCGACAAAGATATCAGGAGCGAGAAACACTGGCAGGTATTCGACAGGTATTTCGACGAAGTGCATGAGGATTTTATCCGGCGGCTGAAAGCCCTGCATCCCGGTTTGACGCCAAAAGACCTCCGGATGTGCTCCTACCTCAGGATGAATATTTCTACCAAAGAGATTGCCCCTTTGATGAATATTTCGGTAAGGGGAGTGGAGATAAGCCGTTACCGGCTTCGCAAAAAGCTGGGACTGGGGCAGGTTCAGAACCTCACCGAATACATCCTCAGCCTGTAGTCGCGGACCGCCTTTCCTTTAATGCTTATTCCCCGGTTTATGTTGTACAGTTTTCGTTGTAGAATTAATGCTAACTTCAGGTTTTCAAATATGAAGTTGTATAGTATTATATTTATAATAAATTAATATACAAATAGATAATAATATATTGTTGTGGTTATGATGTAGTAGTTTTTACGAAATGATGTGGCTGGGATGTGGATGGGAAATTGCTTTCTCTTTCTGTTGAAAATAATTTTGAATATAAATCGTTCGACCAATAATGAAAATTTTATTGCTTTTACTTGTTAATATTCTTTTAAGACGGTTTGCATTTGTTATCTAAATTTTATAAACTTAAATCATTATACCTATGAAAAGAGTTTTACTATTGGCTGCAGCATGGCTGGTATCAGTAGGAATATATGCCCAGCAGGAACTTGTGATTGATGACTTTTTCGGAGACGGTTCTACCGGTATCGGAATGGCTTCTGCTCAACCCGACTGGGGTTCGGGAGTATCAGTGATCAGCTATGAAAACGACCAGCTGAGGTCGGATTTCAACTGGATCCATGCCGACTGGTATCCCAGGGTCGTATGGTATGACTTCGATGATTACCAGGATCTTTCGGCATTGCCATACCTGCATATCAAGTTCATGGTGACAGATGCCGTTAACGAAACCATTCCGGTGCGGTTTGACCTGTTCGGTGACGGTGCTGAGCCATACCAGGATACCATAAGGACCAGGATGGAGACCAACGGCAATCCCTGGACATTCGAAGCCACCAAAGACGAATGGTATGCATTGAGCGATGACTTCATTGCCAACAATCGTTACTATTGTACCTACTGGAACGGGGATATCCCGGCTACCCGGGTCGACAGCACCCTGATTAACGGATTTGAAGCCTTTTCCCATTACGGACAGGCAAAATATAACAATCAGGACGGCACCATGTTCATTGACTATATCATCATGTCGGATTCCCCCACCTTAACCGGTATAGAAGATGTATTACTGGGAAAGAGAAATGCTTTTGGATTGGCTGTATACCCCAATCCGGTCGCCGATATCCTGAACATCAATGCCGAGAATACCATATCAGCCATCCGGGTAATGGATGCGTCGGGCAAAATCCTGTATACCGGAAGCAACGTGAACGAAAGAAAGTGCACCCTTTCATTTTCATCCTATGCCAAAGGCCTTTATGTGGTCAGTGTTACCGACACCAAGGGCAATACGGTGAATAAAAAGGTACAGGTCAGATGAAAATGATCTTTTTGCATGATTGATTATACAATAATTATCCGGCGATAATGTACCGCCTGTTTACCCTGGTGTTTTCTCTGGCTGCTGCCGGCGCCTGCTTCCCCCTTCGCGGGCAGGATTGCTATGAGCTGGTGTGGAGTGATGAATTCAATACCGGCACGATGGCCGATCCTGCCGTCTGGAGTTATGAAGTTGGCGCGGGTGGCTGGGGAAACAATGAATGGCAGTTTTATACCGCTGAAAGAGCGGAAAATGCCAGGATTGAAGATGGATGCCTCGTTATTGAAGCCCGTAAGGAAAGCTACGAGGGCAGCAATTATACCTCGGCCCGCCTCATTTCATACCATAACGATCTTTCATGGAAGTACGGAAAGATCGAAGCCAGGATAAAGCTTCCCTATGGCAAGGGGATCTGGCCGGCGTTTTGGATGATGGGGAGGGGCATCTTTGAAGGAACTTCCTGGCCTGCCTGCGGTGAAATCGATATTGTTGAGCTCACAGGCGGCGGCGAAGGCTATGATGATAAGGTCTATGGCACGGCCCACTGGTCCGATGCAAGCGGCAAACATGCCCAGTATGGCGGAAGCTATCAGTTGCCGACCGGCATTTTTGCCGATACTTTCCATATCTTTTCCATACAATGGACAGCAACCGAAATCCGCTGGTTTGTCGATGATATCCAGTACCAGGTTATTGATATCACTCCGGCTGAACTTTCGGAGTTCCGCAGGGAATTTTTCATATTGCTCAACCTGGCGGTTGGGGGTAACTGGCCCGGTTATCCCACAGCGGAGACCGTGTTTCCCCAGCAGATGAAGGTTGACTACGTGAGGGTTTACCAGCTGAATGCTGCACCGCAGATCACAGGCGACACCCTGGTGGTGAAAGGTATGAAGGAAGTGCATTTTGAAGTGCAAGGCCTGGATGACTATGCTTATGCCTGGAACTTCCCTGACGGAGCTGTGATAGCATCGGGACAGGGAACCCGATCTGTCGTGGCTGAATGGGGATGCGACAGCGGCACGGCGATATGCACCATGATTACCGGTTGCAGGGAATATACACTCAGGCATCATGTCAGCATCGGCCCCATGGAAATAGCAGGCCGTGATAAGGCAGTTGAATTCCAGGCGGGTCTGACTTTTTCGGTACCCTCAACCCGTGATGCCTCTTATCAGTGGTTCCTTCCCGCGGAGGTCAGTTTCACCGGAGACTCCACGGCGAATCAGATCACCCTCAACTGGTCTGACCGCGACGGCACAGTGTCGCTTAAGCTTACGGATCATTGTGGTTCTGATTCGCTGGTCAAACCGGTCAGCATTTTAAGACAGCTGCCTTATCCCGATCCTGCCGTCCGCCACACGATACCGGGCATCATTCATGCCGTTCATTTTGATACCGGCGGCGAGGGTATTGCCTATCACGATTCCAGTCAGGACAATGAAGGCGGTGGCTCAAGACAGGATGAAGGTGTTGATACAGAAGCCAACGACGGGGGAGAGAACATAGGCTGGACAACAAACGGAGAGTGGCTGGAGTATTCTGTCACTGTAAGTTCTACAGGCACCTATGATATTGAATTCAGGGTTGCTTCCACCGGCAGTGCCGGGAAGTTCGCATTGCTGATGAACGGTGAAAACCGGACGGGCACCATTGCGGTCCCTTCCACCGGCGCCTGGAACGCCTTCACTTCCCTTGTGGTTCGCGACATACCCCTGTCTGATACGGATTCGCTGATGCGTATTGAGATCATCAGCGGCAATTTCAACCTGGGCCGCATGACCTTTGCCGATTCGCTTGCATCGGCTGTATATCAGCCTGTTAATAACCGGCTGATCCTTTATCCCTCCATTGCCTCCCGGGAGCTTTTTGTAGAAAACATTACCATGCAGCAATCTTACTCGCTTTTTGATATCAGGGGAAGCAAAGCCGGAGCAGGCATTGTCTGCCCCGGGCAGAGCATTGATGTCGCACAGCTTGCTTCGGGAATTTATTTTCTGCAACTTAGCGGTCCCGGTATGCAGGGACGGGCAAAATTTATTAAAGTTTCCCTCAGAGGCAGTTTCTGATTCACTTTTAGTCATTAACCTCATTCAATAACATGCACACAACTATTAACAAGCCCTACGTAGTATTATTGTCGCTGATAGTAGCGCTGGGAGGATTTCTGCTGGGATTTGACAGCTCGGTGATCGCCGGTGCCGTTCCCTATTATTCTTCCGTCTTCGGACTGGACCAGGATTCGTTCTGGTTTGGTTTTTCCGTCAGTTCCCTCACCGTCGGGTCTATTCTTGGCAATTTCACCGGAGGCATTCTGGCCGATAAAATAGGCAGGAAGGTTGTTCTTATCGGTACCGCCACCTTGTTTGCCGTTTGTGCGCTGGGTACGGCCCTGTCCGATAGTCTGGCGTTTTTCATTGCGGCACGCGTTGTCGGGGGCATAGGCGTGGGCATGGCCATATTGGTTGCCCCGATGTACATTGCTGAAGTAGCCCCGAAAGAATACCGCGGCATGCTGGTCTCCATCAACCAGCTTAACATTGTGCTCGGCATCTCCGTCGCCTTTTTTACCAACTATTATATCAACAAGACCATTGCCGATCCCAACCTTAACTGGCGATGGATGCTGGGCATCGGGGTTATCCCTGCGGTCCTTTATTTTCTGTTGCTCATGCTGGTCCCGCAGAGCCCCCGCTGGCTCGTTATGCGCTCGAGGGCGGAGGAGGCCAGAAGAACCCTGAAGAAAATCGGTGGCGAAGCCTATGCCGATGTTACTATCGGTGAAATAATCAATAACATTGAAAAGGATAAGGACCGTCCGAAGGCATATTTCAGAGAACTGCTGAATCCCCGGCTGCGGCTTATCCTTATCATAGGCCTTGGCATAGCCTGTATACAGCAGCTGTCTGCCATCAACGCCATCCTGTATTATGCCCCGATCATTTTTGAGACGGCCGGCGGAGGCCGCGATGCCGCTTTCATGCAATCGGTGATACTCGGCGTTGTGAACGTTGTCTTCACAGTTGCGGCCATGTTTCTGATCGACCGCATCGGGCGCAAGCCCCTTCTTGTCATCGGACTGTCGGGCATCATCCTGGCCTACGTCCTTTCATCCTTCGCTTTTTTCAGGGCAGACTATACCATCACCCAGGGCTCAATGGAAAAAATAACGACGGAGATGTCAGCAAAAGGCTTTGGGTCGAACGAGATCAGTTCGGTGAAAAGCGGCCTGGGCAATATGCTCGACAAAAGATACGGGAACGAAGTTGAATTCTTTGACGAAGTGCGGGCAAACACGGGAAAACTCTATGCCGGAACGAAAAATATCATCCTGAAGAGCAGTATAAACATGAATTCTTACCTGGTTTTAGCCGGCATCCTGCTTTTCATAGCATCCTTTGCCATCTCGCTGGGACCCGTGACCTGGGCACTGCTCTCGGAAATCTTTCCGGTCCGTATCAGGGGACTCGCCATTTCGGTAGCCGGGACCTTCAACGCCCTGGTCAGTGCTGTGGTAATCACCGTGTTTCCGATAGAACTCGCGAAATTCGGTTCGGGGCTGACCTTCGCTGTCTTTGCAGTGCTCTGCGTCCTCGGCCTCCTCTTTGTAATTCGGTATATCCCCGAAACCAAAGGGATATCCCTGGAAGAAATAGAAAAGCGTCTTATTGTTAAAAACCAATCAATCTGATCAGTCCATGCTAATAAAAAACATTTGTTTTGCGGTTCTCGTGCTTGTGCTGGTTCCGGGCTGCAAAAATGCCTCGGCAGGCAGGAATGATACACCGGCAAAAGTCGTATTGACGAAGAAAAACGGGAAATACCTGCTCGAAGTGAACGGCAAGCCTTTTTATGTCAAAGGGGCAGGCCTTGAATTTGGCAATATCGAAGCGCTGGGAAGCCACGGTGCAAACTCGTTCAGGACCTGGAGAACCGAAAACGGGAAAGAGGATGCATTGGTCATACTCGACAAAGCCCGGAAAAACGGATTGATGGTCCTGATGGGACTTGAAGTCGGTCGTGAAAGACATGGTTATGATTACGGCGATACCACCTGGGTAAAGCAGCAATTCAACTATATCAAAGGTGAGGTCGAAAGACTGAAACATCACCCGGCACTCCTGGGCTGGGCCATTGGCAATGAACTGAACCTGCAGGCAACAGACCTGAGGGTGTTTGATGCGGTCAATGATCTTTCAAGGATGATCCATAAGATCGACCCAAACCATATAACCACCACGGCGCTTGCCGGCATCGGTAAAAGGGAGATCGATTATATCAGGGAACACTGCACCGACCTTGACTTTATTTCCGTTCAGTTCTATGGTGATATTGTGAATTTGCAGCAGCGCATTGCGGAATCAGGTTGGGATGGTCCCTATATGGTTACCGAATGGGGCGTGACCGGGCATTGGGAAGTTCCCCTGACAGGCTGGGGCTCCGCCATCGAACAAACCAGCACCGAAAAGGCTGCTGCCCTCATGGAACGCTACCGGGTGGCCATTCAGGCCGACACTATGAGATGTCTTGGCTCTTATGTATTTTTATGGGGGCAGAAACAGGAAAGGACACCTACCTGGTATGGTATGTTCCTGGAATCGGGTGAAGAAACTGAGTCGATTGACGCCATGCATTACCTGTGGAACGGAAAATGGCCCGAAAATCGTTGCCCTTCGATAGAGAAGTTGGAGGTCAACGGGCAGGACCGGTATGCCGGTATCAGGATCGGAGCCGGGAAGAACATGAACGCCAAAGTGGCTGCCCATGACCCTGATCAGGATTCCCTGTCGTTCAAATGGGAGATTATGCCTGAAAGCACTGACCACGGGATGGGCGGAGATTTCGAAAGCCGGCCTTCCAGTTTGCTGACCATGAACGACAGGGCAGAGACAGGTATTAAAGCACCCCTCATACCGGGGGCTTACAGGCTTTTTATCTATGTATTGGATGACAACGGAAATGCGGCTACGGCCAATATTCCTTTTTTTGTTGAAGAATAGCTGACTTTTCATTCATGAAGCATAACCGGGAAGTGTATCTGGGAGAAAACCTTCTCCTGCCGACACATTGGAAGGCAGAAGGCGGGCTGGTAAAGCTGAATGGCGAAGAGTACTATAAGATATCGGATTTCTACGGATTGCCTCCTTTTTTTATTACGGTGGTCAGCCATGCCGATCACTGGATGTACGTGTCAAGCCGGGGCGGACTTACCTGCGGCCGAAAAAATGCCGATACGGCGCTTTTCCCTTACACCACCGATGACAAGATTCATGATGCAGGCGGAAATACAGGTCCCAGAACCATCATCCTGGTTCAACGGAAGGGAAAGACCTTTTTATGGCAGCCCTTTGATGAAAAATGCCGCGGCATTTATAAGATCCGGCAAAACATTTACAAGGCCACCAGCGGAGATACCCTGCTTTTCGAAGAAGTCAACCACGACCTGATGTCGGCTTTCACCTATTCGTGGATGCCAGGTGAACGATTCGGATGGATCAGGGAGTCATCATTGATCAATCTATCCGGCGATGAAACCATCCGCTATGAATGGATTGACGGCCTGCAGAATATCATGCCCTATGGCGTGAACAGAAATATGCAGTTGGCCATGAGCACCCTGGTTGACGGCTATAAGAAGGCAGAGCTTGCAGATGAAGCCGGTTTGGGCATTTATGCACTGAGTTCCATCCCTGTTGACAGGGCCGAGCCCAGTGAAGCACTTCGTGCAACAGTCGTATGGCAATGCGGCCTGGACCATCCCGTTGTTCTATTGTCAGCCGATCAGCTTGACGATTTTATGGCAGGCCGTGACATTACACCGGAGCTGACCGTTAAAGGTAAACGGGGTGCCTTTTTCGTGAAGGCTTTCACGGATTTGCCTGCCCGTCATCATAAGAGCTGGAAAATCATCGCGGATCTTGGCCTGGGGCATGCCGGTATTGTTGAGCTGAAGCACAATATCCACCTGCCGGGCATAGGAGAGAAGGTTGAAGAAGATATAAAGGCGGGCAGGGAAAAGCTGAGACAATTGGTTGCCAGTGCCGATGGATTGCAATGCACTGCCGACGCCATGAGATCGTCGAGGCATTTCTCGGATACGCTTTTTAATATTATGCGCGGCGGTGTTTTCAGCCATGATTACAGGCTTGTCAAAGAGGATTTCCTGGACTTTGTTGAACAATGGAACCGGCCGGTTTATGAGAAGAACAGGTTGTTTCTTGAATCGCTTGCCGCACAGGAAACCTTGTCCGGAATGCAGGACCGCCTAAGGCAATGCAACGACATGGACCTTGAAAGACTCTCCTATGAATACCTGCCGCTGACCTTCAGCCGCCGGCACGGCGATCCGAGCCGGCCATGGAATGTTTTTTCCATCGAAACCAGCAAGGAAGACGGCAGCGAGAGCTACTATTACCAGGGCAACTGGCGTGATATCTTTCAGAACTGGGAAGCCCTTTCTCTTTCTTTTCCCGGATACCTGGAAAGCTTCATCGTTAAATTCATCAATGCTTCAACGGCTGACGGATACAATCCTTACCGCATCACCCGTGAAGGATTCGACTGGGAGATTCCAGATGCCGATGACCCCTGGTCCAATATCGGATACTGGGGCGACCACCAGGTAGTTTACCTGCTGAGGCTTATGGAGCTGTCGCACCGCTATCATCCCGGAAAACTGGCAGCATTGCTGGACAGGGATGTCTTTGTCTATGCCGACCTGCCTTACCGGATCAAAAAATATGATCAGCTGATCTGCGACCCGCACAACACCGTCGACTATTCAACACACCATGAGGATATCATCAGGCTGAGGACTGCAAAAACCGGCGCTGACGGGAAACTGTACACCAACCGCCAGGGTTCGGTGGTGAGGGTGGGGCTGGCCGAGAAACTGCTGGTTAACATGCTGACGCGGCTGGGTAATTTCGTGGCCGGCGGAGGCATATGGATGAACACCCAACGACCCGAGTGGAACGATGCCAACAATGCGCTGGCCGGTTATGGCCTTTCCATGGTCACTGTATATTATCTGCGCAGGCTGCTGGGCTTTATCCGGCAATTGTGGAACGGCAGCAACCTGGAAACCGTTTCTGTTTCCGCCGAGGTGGCCGAAATGTTCAGGTCGTTTTCAGGTCTGCTGGAAAAGTGCAATCCTGTCCTGGCGAAGGCTATCGACGACGACACGCGCAAAGGGATCCTTGATGCATTCGGCAGGACCGGAGAGGAATACCGCGGGAAAGTATATGCCGGTTTGTCGGGAAAACATGAAGTACTGCAAATGGAAGATCTTGTCTCTTTCGCAGATAACTACCTTCAGTATATCGATCATACCATCCGCCATAACAAACGACCGGATGGCCTCTACCATGCTTATAACCTGGTGCATTTTGGTGACCGGGGCTATTCGGTTGAACACCTTCATGAAATGCTGGAAGGCCAGGTGGCCGTTCTTTCATCGGGCTATCTGAAGGCTGCGGAAGCAGCCGACCTGTTGGATGCCTTGCGTGCCAGCAAGATGTACCGTGATGACCAGAAAAGCTACATGCTTTACCCCGATAAGGAACTGACTCCCTTTATGGAAAAAAACAGGATACCGGCAGAAAGGATGGGGAGCCTGCCTTTCCTGCAACGGGAACGCAGGATTAAAAGCAAAAAATATATCAGCGCTGACAGGGAGGGGCATTTCCATTTTGACGGATCCTTCAGGAATGCGGCAGCACTAAGGGCAAAGCTTGAAAAGGAAGAAGGGCTTGAGCAGCAGGAGATTGATTCCATCTGTGACCTTTTCGCCGATATATTCAACCACAGGCAGTTTACAGGCCGGTCCGGTACTTTTTTCAAGTACGAAGGCCTGGGCTGCATATACTGGCATATGGTCTCAAAACTGGTATTGGCGGTGCAGGAATGCTGGACCGATAGCCTTCGTGACAATGCAGATGGGCGGGTTGCCGAAAGGATACGTTCCCATTATTACATGTTAAGGGAGGGCCTCGGTTTTCGAAAGACACCTGCCGAATATGGTTCATTCCCCACGGACCCTTATTCCCATACACCCCGTTTTGCGGGCGTGCAGCAGCCCGGGATGACAGGACAGGTAAAGGAAGATATCATAGCTCGTTTCGGCGACCTTGGTGTCGTGATCAGCCATGGCACGATTTCCTTCCTGCCCACATTGCTGCGATCCGATGAATTCCTGCCAGAAAACACCTCATGGGACTATTACAGGCAGGGTGAAAGACAAAACCTTTGCCTGGGTAAAGATGAACTTGCTTTCACGCTTTGCAATGTGCCGGTGATATACCATTTGGCCGACAGGAATGGCATTACGGTGTATTATAGTGACGGAAGCACCTTGACATCAGACAGTTGCACACTGGATGCTGAAGTCAGCCGGAAAATATTCAGCAGGACGGAAGAGATCAGCAAGGTCTGTGTTGATGTGAGCAGGCGAAAGATAATCAATGAGGGCCGGTCATAAAATAGTGCTGGCGCAGACTTTCGTTTGCGCCAGGCTTTAAAAACTGTGAGAATTGGACCGCTGGTTTGAAGCGGGGTGTCCGATTTTTATCGGATTTCTTTTCTGACCTCTATCAGTTCCTTGCACTTTTCATATTCTTCGTTCTTTTCAAAGTGCGTCAGCAACTGGGAAAAGAAGTCGTGATTCTCAAAGAAGGGGTGCCGCTGATTAAAGGGAATCTTACCGGTTACCGTAAGTTCAAAGACATACGCCGGATCCTGCTTCGTGTCGACCTCATCGAGCGATTGAGCATCATTCAGCAGTTCCGAATGCCTGTATTTGTTAAGGAATTGAAGCAGGTTAAGTTGCAGATTGGTGTAGTCATTGTTCTCTGCCAGCAGGCTCTTGTTTTCCTCGTAATATTTTTCATAGGCTGTCATTTGGCCTGCGGATCCGGAATGGTTGGAAAGATCCCGGATGATATTCTCATTCTGGTTGATTATCAACAGGTTGTGCTTAACCTGGCTTTTCAACAATTCGATCATATGTTCAATTAGCTTTTTCATTGCGCACTGTGAAAGTGAAAATCTAAACCAAATGTAAAAGAAAAACCATTCCGCCGGTTTTATTTTTGATAAAACCCTGAAAAGTGTTCATAAGTCCTGTAATATTGGTGATTGATAACCTTAAGAACCGCATGAATTCACCCTTTCGTTCTTTCATGGGTTGACAGGGATTGACAAACGGCTCCAAAATGGGGGTCAGCATGCGGTA
>CAYMJH010000079.1:0-15977 GCA_964390385.1 uncultured Bacteroidales bacterium
TCAATGATGTTCTGATCAGCATGGACGTCATACATACCCTTGAAGTGGCACCTTTCGGCCTGGTGTTCTATATGCTCACCCAGTCCTTTATCCTGACCCGCGGATCAGCCCAGGCCATGGCCGAAAATGAGGAACTGAGCCGTGCCCTGCAGGAAGAGAAGCAGGGGCTTGAAAACCGTGTTGAAGAACGAACCAAAGAACTGCAGCAGCAAAATTCCGAAAACGTACGACAAAAGGAAGCCCTCGAAGAACAGGGATGGTTTAACAGCAGCCTCACCCGCATCAACAATGTAATGAACCATGAAAGAGAAGACATCGAAACGCTTTGCAGAAAACTGCTGGGTGAAATTCTATCCCTGCTTGACGCATGTATCGGGGCTATATACCTTGCCGCAGAAAAAGACGGCGCCGTGACCCTCGAATTGGCAGGATCCATGAATGCCTGCCAGGAAATGCTGACAAAACCTTCGTTGTTTCCCGGCGAGGGACTGATCGGCGCATGTTATAAAGACCGCCAGATTAGTCTTGTAACGGATGTTTCAGAATCATTTGTCAGGTTGACATCGGGACTTGGCGGGACAAGCCCCAGGAATATATTGCTCGTTCCCCTGAAGGTACATAATACGATTATCGGGGTCATGGAAATTGCCTCCATTAAGCCCATTCAGCAAAAGCATCTCCAACTGATGGAAAAGGCCTCCGAGAACATTGCCTCCAATCTCCGGCTGATCCAGATCAATGCCCGAAATGCTTTTCTGATCAACAGTTCCCGTGAAAAGGAAAGAGAATTCCTGCTACAGAGGCAGGAATTGCATCAGCAGCTGGAAGAATTGCAGGCCTTAAGGGAACAGGTACAAGAATACAGGAGCAAAGCTATTCATTAAGCCTGACTGAAATTGGCATCCTCAAAAAAGATACCGGTTCACCCGGATGACCTTAAATCGGGCCATTTGCATCCCTATGAATTGCTTTTCAGGGAATATTACAGGCCATTGGTTGTCTTTGCCATGAGATATGTAAGAGATCCGGATACAGCCAAAGAGATTGTCCAGGATTTTTTCGTCAAGTTTTATGAAAAAAGACAATCAGTCATTATCGACACCTCCCTGAAATCATACCTTTACCGTTCAGTCTACAACAGTTGTATCAATCATATCTCGTATGTTGAAATGCGCAACAGGCATCATAAAAATATTGCCCTGCAGTCTGAAAATGAATTTGCGGATGAACAGATCACGGTGCTCGAACTGCAGCACCGCATTTATGAATGTATTGAAGGACTGCCTGAACAATGCAGGCGGATCTTCAGGATGAACAGGCTGGAAGGACTCAGGAACGATCAGATTGCAGACCAGCTGAAACTTTCGAAAAGAACCGTGGAAACACAGATCAGCAAAGCCCTTAAAATTATGAGAAAGAAACTGGCCGACTATTTTCCGGTCATTGCACTGTTAAAATTGTTTATAATTTAAAACAATGATATTCAAAGTTTTATTACAATATGACCGGTTCAAATCCAGTGCCCGTATAAGTGCAATTGGAGTAACAAATGTCTTATAATTAGTTTTAGATTTGCTTTATGATTTTCAATCTCCTGATTAAATACTTTGATCATCCGGCCGGCAGGAAGGAAAAGGAAGCATTGGAAGCGTGGACCAGAGGAAAGCCCACAAGGAAGGCCGAAGTGGAAATACTGCAACAACTGTGGGATGAAGCTGCCCATACCAGACCTTTTGAAAATATCGACACGGAGGAAGACTGGAGCATGGTGAGGCAGCGGATAGGAAGCCCTTATAAACTCAGGCATAATGCTATCGCCTTCCCTGCTTACCTGTTAAGAGTTGCTGCACTTGTCCTGCTTGCCTTCGGTTTGTCCTTCGGATTCATCAAATTATTCCGTACCGTCGCGAAGGCCCCATCCCATTACGCATCCATTGAGTCCATGGGGCAGGTGAGATCCGTGCAGCTGCCGGACGGATCCTCCGTAAGCCTGAATGTAAACTCGTCTATCCGGTTCAACCGCAATTTCAACCACGACTCCAGGGATGTTGTTCTGCAGGGTGAAGCTTATTTTGAGGTCGGGCCTAATCCGAGGTTTCCTTTCAGGGTATACACCGGCAATTCAGTTGTTGAAGTGACCGGAACGCGGTTTTCGATCTTTGAAGACACAGCCTTTGTCAGGGTCATGGTTCTTTCGGGCAGCGTATCTTTTCAATCATCAGAGAATCCGGCCATTGCCACCATTGTTTCCAAGGATGAATCCGGATTCATGTTCCGCGACAACACACTGGAAAAATTCAACCAGGTGAACATCAACAATATATCGTGGAAGACCGGGCAACTTGTTTTTCATAAAACACCCGTTGAATCAGCACTGCAAGATATTGCCCATCATTTTCATAAGGAACTGCTGATGGAAACCCCGTTAATCGACAGCCTAACTGCTCAATTCACGGAACAAACCCTGGATGACATTCTGGAAGAACTTCGTTTGCTTACCTCTCTTACCATTCATCATACAGAAAACATAATCGTTGTGAAACAGTAGGGATTTTTGTAATTTTCGAATTATGAAATCCTGCTGCTCCCATAACCGCGTTTGTTTCATTGTTGCTTTTCTTTCCTGCCTTCCGCTGTATGCTCAGAAATCCATGCTGGATAAGGAAATAAAGCTGTCGGGTTGCAGAAATTCTATTGAAAATTTCCTGGATGAGATCAGCGAGGAGGCCAGAATCGAATTTTCCTATACTTCAAAGGTGCCTGTATACAGGATGGCCACAATTTCAAAACCGAGGCAAACCATCCGCTCGCATTTATCCGAGATCCTTGATCCCGACAGCATTCGATTTTTAGTGCGTAACAACAAGATTTTGCTGATCGCGGAAAGATCCCGCCCCGCAGTTAAGGCTGATCTTGCTGTCAGACAAATCCAGGGCGTCGTGCTGGACAAAAAAAACAGAAAACCTTTGCCCTATGCCAATGTTTTTATTGTGAATAAAAGTGTCGGCACCATTACGAATGCTGCCGGGGCATTTGTGCTTAAACTTGCAGACACACAGCCGGATGACACACTGGGCGTTTCCTATATCGGTTACAGCCTTTTCCGCATGCCGTTGTATGATATCGATACCAGCCATCTTACGATCCGGTTGTCTACCAATCAGGTACAGATTGACGAAATCATCATCAGACCCTACGATCCGATCTATATCATTACCAAGGCCATGGAAAGCATTCCTGAAAATTATGCGATAAATCCTTCCGTGATGACCGCTTTCTTTCGTGAATCGACAAAACAGAATGAGGATAATATTTCGCTGTCAGAAGCTGTCATTCATATTTTTAAAGAATCTTATGTTTCAAACAGGCCCGACCAGGTGAAGATATTTAAGGGGAGAAAGGGAAACAACATGGTCAGCAAGGAAAACATCGATTTTATCGTGCAGGGCGGTTTATATAATAACCTGCAGCTTGATATTGTAAAAAGCGGGATCACCTTCCTGGATAAAGACTATTTTCATCTATATGATTATGCTATCGACAAAATCATATATCATCAGGAAAGGCCCACTTACATCATTTCGTTTGACCAGCGGAGCGGTGTAAATTATCCCTGCTACAAAGGGAAACTGTATATCGATGTGGAAAGCCTGGCCATTATCGGCGCAAATTTTGAGCTCAGCCAGGAGGGAATGAATTATGCCGAGGGCCTGTATGTTAAAAAGTGTCCCCGGAAACTCAGGGTAAAACCTGTCAGCGCAAGCTACCAGGTATACTACAGACCTTATAACAACCGCTGGAACCTCAGCAACGTCAGAAGCGATATCAGCGTCAGGGTGAGGCACAGAAAGGATAAATCACAGGACAAGCTGAACTACATGTTTGAGTCTGTTTCAGAGTTTGTGGTGACCGGCATCGACAGCTCCAATACAGCCCGGTTTAAATTCAATGAAATATCACGTCCCCGTGATATCCTGGTGCAACAGATCAAGGAAACGGATGAGTCATTCTGGGGTGATGAAAATGTTATCATCCCCGAAGAACCCATCGAAAAGACCATCCTGAGACTCGGAAAAAGAGATGGTATTCAGTTCGACCAGCGCTTTGCGATACGAAAAATAAATGATTCAATCCCTGAAATAATTAACCGTGAATAAAGGCAAGCATATGACGTTTCCAAACCATGGGCCCGATTTTGGCAGATTTAAGCTCCTCGCGGGTTCTGTTATAATGATCACCCTGCTGACAGCCTCAGACCGTCTTTCATTTTCAGATGAGCCGGGGGACAGGATAGACTGGTTTAATAACCATTTTCCCATGGAGCATGTTTTTCTGCATACGGATAAATATCTCTACAAGGCAGGTGAAACAGTCTGGTTCAAAGGATACATCGCCTCCTGTAACGGTGAACGTACACCGTCATACAGCAACGATCTTTATCTAAAACTACTGGATCAGCAAAATGAGGAATTGATTTACCGCAGGTACCCTATCATTAATAATGTAGTCAGCGGATATCTGTCCATTCCGAAATCCGCCGTCGAGGGCAAGTATTATTTGCTGGCCTATACCAGCTGGATGAAAAACAGCGAACCGGTTGAATTCTTCAGCAAAGAACTGGTGGTTGTGAAAAACAATAAGAGAAGGATCGTCGCGGAATTCAGGATACTGGGAGAAAAATGCTGCATTTCCGACACCTTCGCTGCCTTCCTCAGTGTCAGAAATCAAACCGGCGATCCCGTCGGAGGAGCATCGGTAACATACTACATCCAGGGAGTCAGTAAGATCTTCCTGCAGGGCAATTCAATTACCGATCCCAGCGGCATCGCGCAAATCAAGGATGTCCTACCCAGGCACAAGATTCGGGAGGCCTGCTTCATCAAGGTTGTCATCAGCAGCAACCAGGGGACGGGGAAGTTTATCTATCCGTTGCCTGTGGCAGCCGGGGATATCCGGATACAATTCAGTCATCCGCAAGCCTACCTGCTGAAAGGATGTGAGAACCGGGTCATCTTCAGAACCGTTACCCGCGAAGGCATACCGGTATGCTGCGAAGGAGAAATCGTCGATCCTGCAGGCAAGGCTGTTTTATCTTTCAGCAGTAATGTCAATGGGACGGGCGAATTCACCTTTAATCCAAGGGATCCGTTTTACAGGGCAAGAATAATCCTTCCTCCCGGCGACAGCCTTTATATGCTCCCCCCTGTCCTCGGGAGCGGAATTCTGGTGGAATACGCAGGTCTGAGAAAACAGGCATTGTCCTTTGCCGTGAAGGTATCACCGGAAAATATCCCCGTAAGGACATCCTGGATAGCTTCCTCCTTTCGGCGGAAATACTGGTCCTTAACAACCGATATACAAGGAGAAACCATGGTTGATATACCGCTTCCGGAAAACAGGGAAGGACCGATCCAGGTCTCTGTATTCAATGAAAAGGGGGAATTGCTGTATGATAACCTCCTGAAAGGGGAAAGCAAGACCAGACCGTTGCAGGTTACCACAAACAAAAGCCGGTACGGCAAGCGTGAACAGGTCAGCACAACCATCAACCTGACAGAGAAAGGTCATTTCAGCGGTAACCTGGACCTTTCCGTGTCGGTTACCCAAAAAAACATGGCAGAGCATAATCAACCCCTGCGCATTGACGATTATATGCAGTATGAAGACAGGCTTCCTTTTGTTGCTTTCAGACAGGAAGCCATTGACACCAATGCCATACTGCAGGCAGGAAAACCTTTCCCCTTGAACTGGAACGTTTTAATGACACAATCGGGTGAAAGCAACAAAAGATATTACAACCGGGACGGGCTTACCGGAATCGTCTATGATAAAAGAAAGATTCCGGTCGGGTATGCCAAAGTTAAAGCCATCAATATCGCAAACTGGAAATCGTACGAAACACAATGCGACGAATCAGGCATTTTCAGGGTTTTATTCGGTTCGGATATCGTTGATTTCAACTATTTAAATATCAACGCATTTGATGCATCCGGAAAAACAACCCTCTGGTCAGGTGTGGACCAGGATTTCTCAAAAGCCGTTAACCATGCCCTGCAAATCAGTGAAAAAGAGATGGACAGGCAGAAAATTGAGGATATTTTTAAATTCCCATACCCTGAAATCCTGTCATCCTTCCAGTATCCTGAAAAAAAGAAAAAAGCTGTTGACCGCGAGGCAAGGAAGATTTCAAGCCCCCAGCAGTATGTTAATTATCTCAGCGTGATGGATATTATCATGGACCTGAAGCCGCTGGACGTCATCAATGACCAGGTTTTTTTCAAAGGGGTTCAAAATGCCTATACCGGTCAGACCGGAGCCCTGATCGTTGTTGATGGTTTGTCGCAGGGAACCCATGTCAATGTCATCCGTAACCTTACTCCGCCTGACATAGTTTATATCGATATCCTCACAGCTCCGGCAGAAATCAAAAGATACACGACCCTCAATTACATGGCCGTCATAGAGATCATTACCGTGCGTGGCATTGCCCAGAACCGGATGCTTCCCGGGCTGTCTGGTATTGACATGCTGGAACTGAACCGGGCCTTTTATTCCCCTGACTACAGCCTTGACAAGCCTTCAAAGGATGACCTCCGGACCACCTTATACTGGAATCCCGGACTTCTTATGCCGGCGGAAGCGGGACGGCTGACCGTGTCGTTTTATACCTCCGATATCGAAGGGAGTTACATGATAAGCATTCAGGGATTTGACGATAGAGGCAGGCCTGTAAGTGCACAGACGGAATTCATGGTGAAAGAATCAGCGAGCGGGAAAGCGGAAAAGAACCGGCCCAGGTTCGGTAGAAAGCAGTAAGCGGTAAATGGTTACTTTATATTCTCCCGCAGGCTGTCCAGGAAATGTTTCATTTTGGCAAAGCTCTTTTCGCTGATGATCTCCATGAGAAAATTCAGCCGCTCACCGATCCTTTCGATCTGCTGATGGGTGTAGGGGCTGAACAGGATCTCTGCCAGGAGGTAGTCATCTTCCGAAAGAACGCCGCGCGCTATTTCAAAATGCTTTTTAAAGGTAGTCCCGGGTGCTTCCTGTTTCTTCATACAGGCTGCGAACACCATGCTTGAAGCAAAGGGAATAGAGAGAGAATAAGCAATGGTTTCATCATGTTCCGTAAATGAGTATTCAAAAATATTCAGGTCAAATTGCTGAAAGAAATGATGAAAGAATATCTTCCCTTCTTCATCCGACTGACTGATAATGATGGCATTCTGGCCGGCAAGACTTTTAATGTTGGCAAATGTGGGGCCGAACATGGGATGGGTGGAAACAAATCTCCTGCCCAGACTTAGATAAAAGTCGCGCAATCCGTTCTTCACTGAGGTTATATCAGCCAGCAGGCATTTTTCCCCCACCAGCGGTATGATCTCATTGAAAACCGGTATGGTCCTCTCAAGATTGACGGCATTAATGACCATGTCGGGATTAAATGCTGAAATCTCTTCGTGTGTGACAAGTTTCAGTGTATTGAACAAATACTTAAGCCGGTTAAGGTCGCTGTCAAAAGCAGCCACTTCATGATCGAGGCAAAGGGATTCGATCAGCCAGGTTCCCATCTTTCCGGCTCCGACAACTAAAATTTTCATGGATAGAATGAATAAATAATTTGATTTACAGATTTACAGGTTTACAGATTGACGGGTTTACAGATTGACGGGTTTACAGATTTACAGGTTTACAGATTCTACCGATCAGGCCTGCCTGCATCATAAAATCAGCCAGCACAATGGCGGTGGCAGCCTCAATGATTACAGGCATGCGCAATGCAATGCAGGTGTCATGCCTGCCCTCAATCTCCAGGTCAGTCATTTGGCCGCTGGCGATGTTGATGGTTCGCTGTCTCAGGTGAATGCTGGAAGTGGGTTTTACAGGGACTCTGAACACCATGTCGTTGCCGTTTGTTATTCCGCCGTTTACACCGCCTGCATTATTGGTGTCGGTCTTCCCGTCCTGTGCAACCAGTCTGTCATTGTGCTCGCTGCCCTTCATTCCCGCGGCTGCAAAACCTGAACCGAATTCAATTCCCTTGATAGCGGGTATAGAAAGTATCATATGGCCCAGTACAGATTCTACCGAATCAAAAAAAGGCTCTCCCAAACCAACCGGTACATCAACAGCCCTGCATTCAATCAGCCCGCCCACGGAGTCCTTTTGCTCAACAGCCCTGTCAATGGCCTCTTCAATATTATGATTCCCCCCTACCGCCAATATCCGGGCCTCTATTCTCAAGGGGGCAATGATTTTCTTTGCGATCACCCCGGCAGCAACAAGTCCGAGCGTCAGTCTTCCCGAAAAATGCCCGCCTCCGCGGTAGTCTTCATACCCCCCGAATTTTTTCATCGCCACAAAATCGGCATGGCCCGGCCGAGGTGTCTCTCTCAGTTGAGCATAGTCGCGCGAGCGTGTATTGGAGTTCTCAAATAAGATCAGCAGCGGAGCCCCTGTTGTATGATCGTTGAAAATACCGCTTTTAAGTCCGGGCAGGTCTGCTTCCTGTCTCGGGGTGGTTCCTTTGGCGCCGCTTCTGCGCCGGTTAAAATCCTCCGCAAAGTCACCCGGATGCAGCGGAAGGCCGGCTGGACAACCATCGATCACCAGGCCGACATTCGTTCCGTGCGATTCGCCAAAAATGCTAACCCTGAATAATCTGCCAAAACTGTTCATGTTTCAGATTTGTTGAATAGATGCAATAAACTCCTTCAGCCTTGAATATCTTATCTGTCCCGGGGCAGTGGGATCACCTTCATCCATGGCTGCATAGGTGAATTCAGCACCCAGGAAAGGAGCCACAATGCGGGTAATTTTGCCCAGGTCACCCATGCCGAAGGCAATCAACCGGCCCGGGCTCTTATAAAGGGACAGGATTTTGGAGTTATCTCTGTTTACCCTCACCAGGGTCACTATCTTGGCGACATCGCATCCCTGGACAAAGCAATCCTTCATGATCTGCTCCAGTTCTTCCACTTCCGGCGTCAACTCAAAATTGTGGTAAGAAATGATCACGTAACATTCATGGTGGTGGGCAAAGTCAATTAACTCCTGTTTGTATTCCTCGGGGGCCTCGTATTCGATGTCAACGTATGTTGCCCCGCATTTAATAGCCTTTTTCAATTTTTCCAGCTGTCTGTCCATGGAGAAATTTATGGGCCTGCAGGTAGCAATAAGCCTTTTGCGGCAGGAAAAAACCCGTTCAATTTCTTCATCACTGAACTCTGTCATATCAAGCCTGATCTCGGATACTTCCGATTTCTCGATGATCGCCAGACATTTGTCTACGTCCTTTTCACAAATACTAACGCAAATCATGAAGCATTTCCTCCAGTTTTTGATAATTGATTTTTTCGATTACGGCTTCCCCGATCCTTTTCAGCAGCACCATGTGAACTGAATCTCCCTCCCTTTTCTTATCCTGTTTCATGGGAGCCAGTGCCAAAGCCGGTTCTATGACCGGGTCAACGGGCAATAGCAACCGTGACAGCAGGCCTGTAATCCGATGAGCTTCTTTCTCATCCAGCAGGCCAAGGTCACGGGACAACCTGGAAGCCAGCACCATACCCATGCTAACAGCTTCCCCGTGAAGTACTTCCGTCATATTTTCAAAGGCATGGGCAAAGGTATGGCCGAAGTTCAGTATTCTTCTTTCTCCCTTTTCCTTTTCATCAGCTTCCACGACCGCTGCTTTGATTCTGACAGATTCGTAAACCAGGTTTTCAATCACTTCCCGGTCGGCCATAAGTGCCTTTTCTGCATTTTCCTCCAGGTATTCAAACAAGGTCTTTGACCGAATAGCCCCGGCTTTCACGATCTCCGCGAATCCGGCTATCAATTCCCTCTTTTCAAGGGTTTTCAGCATAAGCGGATCACAGATCACAAAATCGGGTTGATTGAAAACACCCAGCATATTTTTGAAACGCCTGAAATTAACACCGTTTTTTCCGCCGACGCTGGCATCCACCTGCGACAACAAGGTGGTGGATACAAAGCCAAAGCGGAGCCCCCGCATGTAAACCGATGCGGCAAATCCTGCAACATCACAGACAATTCCTCCGCCGATACCGACAATAAAGGTGCTTCGGTCAGCCTCCAGTTGTATCATTTTATCAAAGATGGAGGCCAGGGTTTCCAGTGTTTTATGCTTCTCACCGGTGCCAATGGTAATTACAGGAAGAGAAGGCAGGGCGCCGGCATAATACCTTAGAATATTGTCATCGGTGATGATGATGGTTTTGCCGGCAGGCAGATACCTTTCAAGGTTCTTCAACGATTCTCCAATGAGAATCCGTGACAATTTGTTTTCGGTATGGATGGTGATTGAATGCACGGGGATAATATTTGGTGATTGAATATGAGTCTTCTGGTCTGCTGGTCTGCTGGTCTTCTGGTCTGCTGGTCTGCTAGTCTGTAAGTCCGGCTTCTGGCTGTTGGCTTTTAGCCATCAATTAGCCAATAGCCAATAGCCAAAAGCGGACACTTTTCACTTTTCGTTTTTCGTTTTTCGTTTTTCACTGTTCACTGTTTACCGTTTACAATCTTTAATCTTTGGTCTCGTAGTCATTCATTCATCACCCTGGTCTGATGGTTGATGGATTCCTCATGAATCGCCCTGAAAACCTTGATAATGAATTCCTCGCTCAATCCTTTCTGCGCAGCCTGTTCAATCCTGTGCCTCAGGATCTCATCCCAGCGGCTGGTCTGCAGGATAGTGATGTTATTGCTTTTTTTATAGAGTCCGATCTTACGGGCGACGGCCATTCTGTGTTCCAGGATCTCGACCAGCCTGTCATCATATTTGTCGATTTCGTGGCGAAGTTCCTCGAGGGTTGACAACAGCGCATTGCTTTCGATATTGGCTTTCCGGAGGATCAGTTTACCCAGCATTTTCTTCAGCTCTGCAGGTGTTATCTGCTGCTGGGCATCACTTAATGCCTTATCGGGATTGCAATGGCTTTCAATAATCAACCCGTCAAAATCAAGATCCATGGCCCTTTGCGAGATCTCAAACAGCAGTTCCCGGCTTCCGCAAATATGACTCGGATCCGTAATGATAGGAAGGTCAGGGATCCTTCGCTTCAGCTCAATGGGTATTTCCCATTGGGGGTGGTTACGATAAAGAGTCTTGCTGTATATGGAGAACCCTCTGTGAATGGCGGCCAGCTTTGTTATTCCCGACTGGTTAAGCCTCTCAAAGGCACCGATCCACAGCTCAACATCGGGATTGATGGGATTCTTTATCATCACGGGGATTTCCACTCCTTTCAGGGAATCTGCAATTTCCTGCACGGCAAAAGGATTGGCTGTGGTCCTTGCTCCGAGCCAAATGATGTCGATCCCGTATTTCAATGCATCGTAAACGTGCTTAACGTTGGCAACTTCCGTGGCCGTATACATTTTCAATTCATCTTTCACTCGCTTCAGCCAGGGAAGGCCCTCCTTTCCGACTCCTTCAAAAGCACTGGGGCGGGTGCGGGGTTTCCAGATACCGGCACGGAAAATTTGAATTCCAGCGCTTTTAAGCTGTGATGCGGTTTCCATAACCTGTTCCTCAGACTCTGCGCTGCAGGGACCTGACATCACCAAAGGCCTTTCCACGGAAACGCCGTCGAAGATGAATGGTGTTAGTTTAAGTGTTTCGCTCATAGGATCATTCTTGTATTGCTTTTCCTTTTAAATATTCTCCAAGGATCAGCAGGTTGCTTGTAAAAGGTTTGACGGCACCGACAGCCTGCAGATACAGGGGATAATCGTCGATTTCAACATCCACAAAAAACTGATATTCCCAATCTTTGCCGATAATCGGCATGGATTGAATTTTCGCCAGGTTGATATTGTAATAGGACAAAATGGATAACACCTTCGAAAGACAACCGATCTTATGAGCCAGGGCGAAGGTGATGGAAGCCTTGTTAGCCACATCCGAAGACAGGTCCTTGCCGTTTTTTCCTTTCAGGATCAGGAACCGGGTATAATTCATTTTGTTTGTTTCGATGCTTTCCGCGATGATATCAAGCCCGTATTTTAAGGCTGCTTTCTTGCCTGATATGGCTGCCCTGCCCCTGATCTTTTTTTCGGCAATTTCCTTTGCACAAAGGGCTGTATCGATGCCGTCCACCAGTACGATCTGCGGATATTCATCAAAGAAACGCATGCACTGCAGAATGGCCATGGGGTGTGAATGAACCTCACGTATATCCTCAATGGATTGACCGGGCAAGGCAACCAGGTTTTGCTCTATGCGCAGGTATATTTCCCCGATGATGCTCAGGTTCGACTCCAGCAACAGGTTATAATTCGGCAGGATGCTGCCGGCAATTGAGTTTTCGATGGCGGTAATGCCATAATCCACCCATCCTTGTTTCAATGCCTGGAACAAGTCTTTGAACGTATTGCGGGGTATAATCTCAATTTCCTCATGTTCGAAATAATGCAATGCTGCGATCTCATGGAAAGCGCCATAACCTCCCTGGATGGCAATTCTTTTTGGTTTTACGTCAGTATCCTCCATAATCAGATTGAAATGTCAGTTTATAATAAAAAAAAAGTCCCGACATTCCGGGACTTTCTTATATAATTTCTTTGGTATATTATACAAACAAAGCCCCTTCAGGTTCTCCGGAAGTAAAAAAAGTAATAAAAACCGAAGGCTATGTTTGAATATTTATTCATATAATGCTTACAGGACTGCAAATTTAAACAAAGATTTTGAAAAATCAAAAAGAAAAATAGACACAAGATTAAAGATTGTAAACGGTAAACGGTAAACAGTGAAACCTGCCTGCCGGCGAGGCAGGAACGAAAAACGAAAAGTGAAAAGTGTCCGCTTTTGGCTATTGGCTATTGGCTAATTGATGGCTAAAAGCCAACAGCCAGAAGCCGGACTTACAGACTAGCAGACTAGCAGACCAGCAGACCAGCAGACTCAAATGAATAGCAGGACAAACCGGCTTTTGTTTGATATTTCTGCATTATTTTTACCATATGGACAGGAAAGAACGATTTGTAAAGGTGCTTGAACGCTTTCAGCAACACAGGCCCGTTGCTGAAACGGAACTCAACTATCATACGCCTTATGAGCTCCTTGTGGCCGTTATTCTTTCGGCCCAGTGCACTGATAAAAGGGTGAATATGATCACCCCGGCGTTGCTTCAACGCTTTCCGACTGCCGGAGATATGGCGGCTGCCACGCCGAAGGAGGTGTTTGAATACATAAAAAGCTGTTCCTATCCGAATAATAAATCAAAACACCTGGTTGGGATGGCGCAATCCCTGGTGAAAGAATTCGGCGGAGTTGTCCCTTCTGCGGTTGAAGACCTGGTGAGATTGCCGGGTGTCGGACGGAAAACAGCCAATGTGATAGCCGCGGTCGTCTTTAATCAACCGGCACTTGCTGTGGATACGCATGTCTTCAGGGTGTCGGCACGGCTGGGACTGACCCGCAACGCAAAGACCCCCCTGGCTGCCGAAAAACAACTGGTTCAGTATATTCCCGAAAAACTGATACCCATTGCTCATCATTGGCTTATCCTGCACGGAAGGTATGTCTGCACAGCCCGAAAACCGAAGTGCCAGGCCTGCCTGCTGGCTGACCTCTGCCCCTACCCCATTAAAAAACCAGACCACAAAGGGTAAATTGTTAATATCTGTGAACAACAATTGCTGGTAAACCATTTTGAAAAATGTATTTTTGAGACCACAACGGTTTTACTGATGGTCGCTTCGTTGAAATTCATGCTGGTTGCTTTGTTGCTTTTATTACCGCAAAGTTATTTGGTACGGAAAACCGACTTCCTGAAGGGCAGGCATAACAACGTTTGCAAGGATCTCAAAGACAATGTGTTGGTTTACATTATTTTCGTAGACAGCCGTGAAACAGCACCATGGACAGAGTATGACATCCGTACAACGCTGGATTCGCTGAACCTCGCCGTGAGGTGGTTATCCGACCAGGCGAAGCAGTATAACAAGGTGTTGAACATGATGACCGATTATTATATCGGCCCTGAATATACTCCCGTTAAAAGAGCATTGCCCCAGGGCACTGTAAAGCAATCGGTTGCCCAGGGAAAGTTGAAGCAGGGGGTTGCCCTGCTGAACGAATGGGCTGACTTTGTTGCAAAAAGAGCCGGCAGTTCCTTGAATATCGGGCAAAAGGATGGAATACCGGATATTCCTACGCCCAAAAACGTTGAAAGACTGATTGCCTTTCTTCGGGATGAAAAACAGGCTGAAAGCGTCGTATTGCTCTTCATGCTGAATAATTATTACCGGAATGACATTTCTGTTCCCATGAATCACCTGGATGATAAGGATATAGAATTTGCCATTATCAGTTACAAATATCCGGCGGTGATCGCACAAAACATTCTCAGCCTTTTCGGTGCCGCTGATCTTTATGAGACCGTTTACAGGAATAATGACAAGAAGATCAGGCTGGCAAAGGATCTCTTTCCGAATGATATTATGCAGGATACATATGCGGCAAAGATTGACCGGTTTGAAATGGGAATGCTTACAAGATATCTCATCGGATGGGAAAATGAACTTACTGACGAATCCTGCAAAATGTTGTTAACCGATTGATCGATTTAACGTATAACTCCAATATGGCCTAAAACGCATAAACCGAACCATTTTGAAATATGAAAAAAAATATTAATTTTACTATAACTATATTTATATGTAAATTAGACTGTACAAATAAACTTTACTATCCATGGTTCTAAAAAATTTTTCCATCAGGGTCCTTCACGCCTTTTTCCTTCTTTTGCTGATTGCATCATTTGCTGCCTGCAAATCGGATAAAAGTAAAGAAAAAGGTAAAGAAGTAAGTTTGGACGAATTTATTTCAGGTGAGGATATTTTTGATGACATTGACAAAGCCAAGAAGATCTTTTATTCCCTTCCGTCTCCGCTCGAAACAGCCATGCTGATCAAATCTGCCGGTGCGGACTATAACGAACAGCTTTTAAATCCCCTGGGAAATGTTGAAAAATACACCACCAATAAAAGCATGGCCCTGAATCTGGGAATTTATACGACCGACCTGAGTTTTTGCAGTTTGTTTGATCAAACCCAGACATCCCTGAATTATATGGATGCCACGCGAAAACTGGCTGAAAGCATGGATATCAAGGATGCCATAGACGAAGAGACCATGATCAGGCTCGAAGAAAACCTTAACAACCGTGATGTAGTGATGGATATCATATCCGAAACATTCCTGAATTCCAGTTCCTACCTGAAAGAAAACGAAAGGCAGGCAGTGGCCGCCATTGTTCTTGTCGGAGGCTGGATTGAAGGTTTATACCTGGCCACCCAGCTGGTAGGAGACAAACCGCTTGAAGGGAATAAACTGGTTGACAGGATTGCTGAGCAGAAATTGTCTTTCTCCATTGTTGACCGCATGCTCGAGGATAATAAGGTCAATGAAAAGGGGGAACAGAACGTGGATATCGTAAACCTGATGAATGAATTACAGGGACTCAGGACTGCCTATTCCAAAATCATTGTTCAGACATCGGCCGTTAAAGTTGAACCTAATGAACAGACAAACGTTACTACCTTGAAATCACAAACCAAAATAACGGTTACTCCGGAAGCATTCACTGATTTGCGAAACGCAGTTAACTCCTTGCGAACCAATTTTATACTATAAAAATTTAGCCTTATGAAAAAAACCATACCTGCACTCCTTTTAGTAGCAGCACTTTTTGCAGTTAACTATACAGTCAATGCTCAATGCAAAGGGTTTGCAAAGAAGATCTGCAAGCAGGAACTGACACCCTATATACATGACGGCAATTACCATGCGGCCATCCTAACAGAAGGTGAAGAAGCTGAACTCTATAAGACTTTTTATTCCGGTCAGAATTACCGCATAGCAGTTTGTGGGGCTGAACCCTTAACGATTATTGATTTTCAGGTGGTTGATGCATATAAAAACGTATTGTATGATAACCGTGAAC
>CAYMJH010000080.1:0-15761 GCA_964390385.1 uncultured Bacteroidales bacterium
CACGCTCAGTTTGAGCCCGGTCTCCAGTCCGAATTCCCGAATGGCAAAATCGATAACCAGGATATCTTCTTCAAATTCCCTGGTGAAGGCTTTAATGTCACCAACATAATCAACCCCTTTGTTGAACCTTCCGGTAAATTTAGGGGCTATGGTGGAGAATACTACCTTTTCCGAGGCGAGGGCGCCCAGGATAAAAAACAACTCAATGGGGGTTTGCGGATCGTTCACCTCGTCCATTGAAACCTCGGCAACGAAATTCCCTTTTCCTTTTTTGCTTTCGATGTTCCTGAAGATGGCAGCAGCTTCCTTCGCGGCAAAAAGATACTTGCCTGCAATGTCTCGGAGGGTTTTTTCGGTGATTTCAAAAGGGCGTGCAATGCCCGGCACTGTGAGACTCCCCTGGTATTTTTTAAAAGCCGAAACAAACGAAGTCACTTCAGTTTCCTGCGCCGGTTTACCGATGAAATCAGCTACATCAAGGGTGAAAAAGTCGCTCGGGCCGATGAATTTTTCAACATTGGAGTTGTTGATGTGGTCGGCATCCACAAAATAATCGCCTTCCCATTTTCTTTCTTTTACGGCATTGTCGGCTTCTGCCCTGACATCAGCCGGTACAGAGTGAACAATGGTATGTTCCCGGTTTGATTTGTTCCATACCGGAGTGATGGCAGTACCTTCTTTCATTGCCTGCTCAAAAGCCCGCAATTGATAGTTTCCCTGCAATCCAAACCGGTCACCGATTCCCATGGAGTATTTTCCTAATTTCATGACCTGTTAATTGATTTTTAATGTAGTTCCGTGTACGGACACGAAATTACATTTTTTTTCCATCAGGCAAAAAAATTTGTCTATATTTGTAAGAAAATAATCGTGTACGCACACGGTATTGTACTTTAAAAGATTGGGAATCCATCCTAAAATAACAAAACCGGGAATTCAAACCCCTGGCAGGATCAGGATCATTGATATTGCCAAGCTGGCCGGTATATCCATCGGAACTGTAGACCGGGTGCTGCATAACCGCGGAGAAGTTTCCGACAGCACAAGACAGAAGATCATGAGCATTATCAACGATATGAATTACAAACCTGATATCCTGGCAAGGAGACTGGCATCAAAAAGCCGTTGTCGTCTTGGAGTGCTTTTCCCGCGCTCCAATCCCGACAGTTCATTCTGGCACTCTCCGCTGGAAGGCGTGCATAAAGCCATCGCCGAGATTGATTTTTATAATGTGGTGGGCGAAGAGTTCCTGTTTAATCAATTCGATCGTTCTTCTTTCAGCAAAAAAGCCAGGGCAATGATCGAATATAAACCTGACGGCGCGCTTATTGCACCGGTATACTATGAAGAATCGATTGAGCTGGTCTCCTCCTGTAAGAACCTGGGCATACCTTATATATTCATCAATTCAACGATTGACGGTTTGAACGACTATGGTTTTGTCGGACAGGATTCTTTCCAGAGCGGTTTTCTGGCAGCAAAGCTTCTTACCTATGGAATGCCTCCCGAATCATCCTATTGTGTTATCAACCTGGCAAGGTCGCTGAATAACCATAAACATATCATGAGCCGCCAGAGGGGATTTGAGGACTATTTTCATACCTGCTTCAAGGGCAGGGCCAATGTTTATGTTTATGATATTGAAGACACCGGTGAAGCAGAGGTGAATGATGCGCTTTCGCGCATTTTTATCAGCCATAATAATCTCGATGGCGTCTTTGTGACCAATTCAAGGGTCTTTAAGGTGGCCCGGTTTCTCAAGTTCAGCAAGATCCATCCGCTTCGGCTGATCGGCTATGATCTTATTGAAGAAAACATTGAGTTTCTTGAGGATGGCACCGTTGATTTCCTCATCAGCCAGAAACCTTTTGACCAGGGATATATGGGGATAAGAGCGCTCTTCAACCTGATCATCCTGAGAAAATCCATCAACCGGGAATATTACCTGCCCATTGAAATACTGACCCGTGAAAACTACCGCTACCACAGGCTGGATATATTGAAAGAAGGATTATACTAGGAAACGTAAATCGCATTTTTTAATCCATATACTTATGAAGAATAATACATTTGATGACCTGAAAGGAAAAGTTTGTGTAATAACAGGCGGGGCAGGTATTATTGGATCATCGCTTGCCGCAGGGCTTGGCAGTGCCGGTGTGAAGGTTGCCATCCTTGATATTGATGAACAGTTGGCCTGCACGGCTGCTGAAAAGATCCAAAAGGAAACGGGAAATCCGGCAGGAGGTTTTAAGGCCAACGTGCTGGATAAGGAATCCCTCCTTGAAGCCAGAAAACAAGTGGTTGCCCGGTTGGGAGAAGTCGATTTCCTGATCAACGGCGCCGGCGGCAATTCACCCAAAGCTACCACTTCACTGGAACAGCTCACCGACAGCAAAGACCTTGATAAGTCTTTTTTCGGACTTGGAATGGAAGGATTTGACAAAGTATTTGCGCTGAATTTCAACGGAACGCTGCTGCCCAGCATGGTTTTTGCCGAAGATATGGTAAAACGGCAAAAAGGAGTGATACTGAACATTTCATCCATGAATTCATTCAGACCTCTCACCAAGATCCCCGCCTATTCGGCTGCGAAAGCCTCGGTTAACAATTTCACCCAATGGCTGGCAGTGCATCTGGCAAAAACCGGAATAAGGGTGAATGCCATTGCACCGGGTTTCTTTCTGACCAACCAGAACCGCTTCCTCCTGACCGATGAAAAAACCGGTGCTCCCACACCACGCGGGATTAAGATCATATCGAATACGCCCATGGGGAAATACGGCAAACCGGAGGACCTGATCGGCGCAACCCTGTTCCTGCTTTCCGATATCTCGGCATTCATCACCGGCGTTGTCCTGCCTGTTGACGGCGGGTATAGTGCTTTTGGGGGAGTGTAGGAAGAAGGGACAAGGGACAAGGGACAAGGGACAAGGGACAAGAACCGACAACTGACAACCCTCACAACAATCACAACCCTCACAACAATCACAACAATCACCAAATATTAAGGTATGGCCATTCAACTCAAAAAAGATTTCATGTGGTCCCTGCTGGTGCCTACCAGCATGGGCGTGCGCATCACTCCTGCTAACAGTCAGCCTGTTCATAGCAGCGAAATGTTTTTTATGCAGGCAACCAGCGCTGAAACAAACGTGGCAAGCATTTCGTCTTACCTGGGACTCCCGGTTAAGGTGCTGACCACATTTGTAAAAGGAAGTCCGGTTGCACAGCTCATTAAGAATAATCTGACCAGCCGGCATATGGTATACGAAGGTAAGGAAGTGCCGCAGGGTGGTCCCTGGGGTTATCGTCATCAATTCAATATTGCCGACAGCGGTTTTGGCTCAAGGGGCCCTCGCGTACAGAATGACAGGGCCGGAGAAGTAGGCAGGACCTTGAATGTAAAGGACTTCGATCTCGATCGTATTTTCGGGAAAGAAGGTGTCCAGGTTGTTCATCTTTCAGGATTGATAGGCGCTTTATCGCCCGAAACCAGCACATTTTGCCTGGAGCTGGCACGCGCCGCCCGCAAATACGGCACACGGATTTCTTTCGACCTGAATTACCGCGCTTCTTTCTGGAAAGGACGCGAAAAGGAATTGCATGATATCTTCACTGAAATAGCTTCCTTGTCTGATATCCTCGTTGGCAATGAAGAAGATTTTCAGCTTTGCCTGGGCATTGAGGGACCGGAAGCGGGAGGAAAAGACATCGCTGCCCAGATTGAGAGCTTTAAGGGAATGATCAAAAGGGTGAAGAATTCCTTCCCGTCGGCATCCGTGTTTGCCACAACACTGCGGCAGGTGGTCAATGCCAATACCCATCACTGGGGAGCAATCATGCTTGAAGACAGCAACTGGCACGTGATTGAACCGCGGGAGATCCATGTGCTTGATCGCATTGGCGGCGGAGATGGCTTCGTCGGCGGCATGCTCTATGGCGTCCTGAAAGGCTGGGAGCCTCAGCAATGGATCCAGTTTGGCTGGGCCAGCGGCGCACTGGCCACTACTTTTCTCACCGATTATGCCCAGCCTGCCGATGAAGAAATGGTCTGGAGTATTTGGGAAGGCAATGCGAGAGTACGGAGATAGGAAGAAGCGGCAGTAGGCAGCGGCAGTAGGCAGCGGCAGCAGGCAAAGGATTGTGAACAGTTATGGAATAGCTTTTTAGCTTTTTAGCTTTTTAGCATTTTAGCTGTTTAGGAATTAAAACCAATTGAACTTTTAAATGCACATTCCTAAACACCTAAATCCCTAAAAGGCTAAACCGCTAAATTACTGACTGCACGACTGCAAGACTGCACGACTGCAAGACCTGACCAAACATAAACAACGAGATTATGCTATACTATTCAAGGGGAAACAAAAACGACAGGCTTACGAGAAAGGATCTGCAGGCAGGACTTGCGGAGGCATTCGCCAAATTGGGGAAACGCAGGAAGGTGTTGATCATTCCGCCCGATTTTACCCGGTTTCATTCCTTTGCAGGAACATTGACCGAATTAGCCTGGGAATATTTTGGGGAAAAACTGACGGATATTTTGCCCGCCCTGGGAACCCATGGTCCCATGACCGATCAGCAGATTCAAAAAATGTTTGGCCGCACACCCCGACACCTTTTTCGTGTGCACAACTGGCGTACCGATGTTGTGACCCTGGGAGAAGTGCCTTCGGAATTCGTTCGGGAAGTTTCAGCCGGAAAGGTCAGCTATGCCTGGCCGGCCCAGGTGAATAAGATGCTGGTCCAGGGAGGATTTGACCTTATCCTGTCCATCGGCCAGGTTGTACCTCACGAAGTGATCGGAATGGCGAATTATAACAAAAATATTTTTGTCGGTACCGGCGGTCCCGAAGGCATTAACAAGAGCCATTTCCTGGGAGCAGCCTTTGGTATGGAAAAGATCATGGGACGGGCCGATAATCCGGTTCGCAAAGTGTTGAATTACGCTTCAGACAACTTTGCACGGTCTATACCCGTCATTTATGTCCAGACCGTGGTGGAAAATACCGCTGAAGGTCTTGTGATCAGGGGTTTGTACATCAGTGATGATGAGGCCGGCTTCAGCAGGGCTGCCGACTTGTCACTGGAGGTCAACTTTATTCGCCTGAAAAAGCCTCTTAAGAAATGTGTGGTTTATCTCAATCCCGAAGAGTTCAAATCCACCTGGCTGGGCAACAAGAGTATTTATCGTACCCGTATGGCACTGGCCGATAATGCCGAGCTGGTCGTGCTGGCTCCGGGACTTTGCGAATTCGGGGAAGATAAGGAAATTGACAGGCTGATCCGGAAATACGGATATAGCAATACGCCTTACATCCTTGAACAAACGGAAAGAAATGAAGAACTGAAAAATAATCTGAGCGCAGCTGCGCATCTGATCCATGGTTCGACTGAAGGCCGTTTCAGTGTTACGTACTGTCCGGGACACCTTACAAGGGAAGAGATTGCCGGCGTCCATTATGACTGCGGCTCACTGAAAGATATGACACGGCGATATGAAGTGGAAAAATTAAAGGACGGGTATAATTTACTGCCCGGCGGCGAGGAAATATTTTTCATTTCAAATCCTGCCCTGGGACTGTGGGCTTCGGAGGACAGGTTTCAATGAACCTGAGGGCTCTCCATTGGAAGGGCATACCGTGAAAATGATGATATTGTTTTATTTTTGCATGCATATTATAACCTATGCTGGTCATTGCTGACGATAAAATCCCTTTTCTGAAAGGCGTTCTGGAGCCTTATACAGATATTGAATACTGTTCCGGCCACGAGATTACGCCCGAACGGATCAAATATGCAGATGCCTTATTGATCCGTACCCGCACCAGGTGCAACAGAAACCTGCTGGAAGGTTCAGGCGTGAAGTTTATCGGAACCGCAACAATCGGCTATGACCATATTGACACAGCGTATTGCAGTCAGCATGGGATCCGCTGGACCAATGCGCCGGGATGCAATTCCGCTTCTGTAAATCAATATATATCATCAGTGCTGGTTAGCCTGTCGCGTCAGCAGGGCTTTCAATTAAAAGACAGGGTGCTGGGCGTCGTAGGTGTCGGCAACGTAGGCAGCAAAGTGGTCAGAACGGCCGAACTATTTAACATGCGGGTTTATCTCAACGATCCCCCCCGGGTGACAAAGGAAGGAATCTGCGGTTTTGTGAATCTCGACAGCATCCTGAGAGAATGCGATATTATTACCTTTCACGTTCCGCTGTCCTATAACGGACCTGATAAAACCTACCACATGATAGATGAAGCCTTATTGTCAAGGCTGAATCGCGGAACGATTATCATCAACAGTTCCCGCGGCGAAGTTGCCTGCACGGCTGACCTGAAAAAGGCAAAGCGTGAGGGCAGGGTAGAAAACCTGGTGCTGGACGTATGGGAAAACGAACCGGCTGTCGACAGGGAATTACTGTCCATGGCGACGATCGCCACCCCTCATATTGCCGGATACTCAACCGATGGCAAAGCAAAAGGCACTGCTATGGTGGTACAGGCATTAAGCCTTTTCTTCGACCTGGGCATTGAAGATTGGGAACCTGAAGATATCCCGTTGCCTAATAAGACCCTGATTTCGATTAACTGCAGGCATTTGGACATTGAAAAAGCCCTGGGAGAGGCGATAACAGCAACCTACCAGGTTGAACGGGATGACCAGCGCCTGCGCAATACGCCTGAAACCTTTGAAATACAGCGTGGTAACTATCCCTTGCGGCGTGAATACAAAGCTTATACCGTGAGACTTTTGCATGAACACTCGGGGATCAGGCAGCTGCTGATGAAAATGGGATTCAGGGTGGAGTAGAGGAGGAGGTAAACGGTAAACAGTAAACGGTAAACAGTGAAAAACGAAAAACGAAAAGTGAAAAGGTGAAAAGACTAGAAGACCAGAAGACTATATAACCGCGTGACTTTTAAATCAATCAATCGATAAATCAACAAATCAATAAATCAATCCATGGAAAAAAAAGCAGACATTGGTCTTATCGGACTGGCCGTGATGGGTGAAAACCTGGTGCTGAATATGGAAAGCAAGGGTTTTTCCGTAGCCGTATACAACCGTACGGTGGATAAGGTAGATAAATTCATTGCAGGGAGAGGGAAAGGGAAAAAATTCATCGGGGCTCATTCCATAGCGGATTTTGCAGCCTCGCTGGAAAAACCCAGGAAAGTGATGATGCTGGTGAAAGCAGGACAGGCAGTGGATGACCTGATCGAACAATTGATACCCGTCCTTGAACCTGGAGATATCATTATTGACGGAGGCAACTCTCATTTTCCCGATACCAACCGCAGAACAAAATATGTGGAAAGCAAAGGCCTTTTGTATATCGGTACCGGAGTCTCCGGCGGTGAAGAGGGAGCCTTGCTCGGTCCTTCCATTATGCCGGGCGGATCAAAGGCTGCCTGGCCTCATGTTAAACCCATATTTCAGGCCATTGCTGCCAAAGTTGCAGATGGCACACCCTGCTGCGACTGGGTTGGGGAAGACGGGGCCGGTCACTTTGTTAAAATGGTACATAATGGCATAGAATACGGCGATATGCAGCTGATCTGCGAAGCCTATCACCTGATGCGCGACCTGCTGGGATTATCTTACGATGAGATGTATGCTGCCTTTAAAACATGGAACGAAGGTGAATTGGACAGCTACCTGATCGAAATAACCAGGGACATTATGGCTTTTAAAGACACCGACGGGAAACCCCTGGTTGAGAAGATCCTGGATAAGGCAGGTCAGAAAGGCACCGGAAAATGGACCGTAGTATCGGCGCTGTATGCCGGTGTACCCCTCACCCTGATCAGCGAAGCCGTTTTCTCACGGACGCTTTCATCGCAGAAGGAAGAGCGGATAGAGGCATCGCACATACTGAAAGGAGCAAAACCTGATTTCAGGGGTGACAAAAAAACCTTCATCAGGGACATCCACGATGCCCTGTATGCCTCCAAAATCGTTTCCTATGCACAGGGCTACGTGCTGATGAGGACCGCGGCAAAAGAATTCGGCTGGGATCTGAATTATGGCGGTATAGCCCTGATGTGGAGAGGCGGCTGCATTATCCGTTCGGCATTCCTGGGAAAGATCAAGGAAGCTTTTGATCAGCATCCGGGACTTACAAACCTGTTGCTTGCTCCCTTCTTTAGAGAAAAAATTGAAAAAAGCCAGGAGGGCTGGCGCAGGGTCATTGCCACTGCCGTAACCAGCGGTATCCCGGTGCCTTCATTCTCATCGGCACTGGCTTATTTCGACGGCTACCGTACCGAAAACCTGCCGGCCAACCTCCTGCAGGCCCAGCGCGATTATTTCGGCGCCCATACCTATGAAAGGACTGACAAGCCCCGCGGCGAGTTCTTCCATACCAACTGGACGGGCAGGGGAGGAGATACCTCTTCCACCACCTATAATGTTTGATTCGTTTTGGTCACATAACAGGGGTATAAGATCTTATACCCCTTTTTTTTGTCCGGCATAACTATACCACACGTATCACAAACCTCACACACCTTACAACAATCACAACCCTCACAACAATCACAACCCTCACAACCCTCCCAACAGCCTTCCTCCCCGTCCTTCCCCATCAATTTTATGTAAATACTTTCAGTTTTCACTTAAATTTCGAACTTTGCGGACTATATGCTGAACCGGTTGGCTAAACAAATGAACTATGAAAGTTAACGAGGTACCCCAGGACGGTGCTTATCTTGAGGAAGGCAGGATAAGCGACCTGTGTTATGTGGTTGACGAGAATGGCCACTATACAAAGATTACCAGCAAAGGATGGGCCCCGAAAAATGATGCTATCAGGCTTGCCTGGAACAGAGTCTATGAAAATGCCGGGGAGATCAGGCAGCAAATTCTTGCCGGGATTTTGAGCCCGATCGCTCTTTATATGGAGCTTAATGTAATGGATGTGGGCATACTGGCAGGTTACATGGGCCTTCCCCGGCGAAAAGTCAGGAAGCATCTGAAAATGAATTATTTTAAAAAGCTTTCACCGGAGCTTATCCGGAACTATGCCGAGGTGTTTAACTTGTCGGCTGATGAATTGATTGATATAGAAAGAATTAGAAGGATCGAGATCAAACATGAAAATAAGCTTTCAACACAGGCAGGCGGCACATTGTGAGAACGGGGTGACATCCAACCTGTTAAGATTTCATGGGATTAACCTGAGCGAACCCATGATCTTTGGGATAGGATCAGGGCTGTTCTTTTCCCATATGTCCTTTTACCGCGTGAATGGCATGGCGGTTACGTCCTTCAGGGTATGGCCCGGGGTCATTTTCAGCCGCGTCACCCGCAGGCTGAAGATAAAAGTTGAACGAAAAAAGTTCAGCAATCCCCAGGTGGCAATGCAGGAACTCGACCGGATCATCGAAAAAGGAATTCCGGTTGGCCTTCTGGTCGGCGTTTTTAATCTTCCCTATTTCCCGAAAGAATACAGGTTTCATTTCAATGCCCATAACATTACCGTGATCGGGAAAGAAGGTGATAACTACCTGGTGAGTGATCCGGTAATGGAACATCTTGAATGGATCAGTTACGCCGATATGAAAAAGGTGAGGTATGCCCAGGGAACCCGTCCTCCCAAAGGACGCATGTACTATATCACCGGCATTCCTGACCATATTGATATCAGCCCTGCCATTATCCGCGGCATTCAAAAGACAGCCAAGGATATGCTCACCATTCCGTTACCCATGTTTGGTGTTAAGGGCATTCGTTTCCTGGCCAAGAAATTGCGAAGATGGCCTGAAAAGTATGGTCAGAAGCTGGCCGCGCTGAATCTCAGCCAGGTGATCAGGATGCTCGAGGAGATTGGTACCGGCGGTGCCGGTTTCCGCTTTATATATGCTGCGTTTCTTCAGGAAAGCGCTGAAATTCTTGACATGCCATGGTTGAATGAGGTGAGCCGGGATATGACCGAAATCGGTGATGCCTGGCGTGAATTTGCCGGTCAGGCCGGCCGGCATTTTAAAAACCGGAATAATGAAAGCATATCTTATGATTCACTGGCCGATATGCTGATGGCCATTGCCGACAGGGAAGAAAAAGTATTTCAAAAACTCAGGTCTGTTCGTTTATGACACCGAACAATACCGTGATCGCCATCGATGGTCTGATCAAGATTTATAAAGGCAGCCATAAGCCTGCGTTGAACAATGTGAATCTTACGGTTGACAGGGGGCATTTTTTTGGCCTGTTGGGGCCCAATGGCGCCGGCAAAACCACCATGATCAGGATCCTTTGCGGGCTGCTCTCGCCTTCTTCGGGTGAGGTAACGGTCAGTGGCTTTTCGGTAAGAAGCCAGATGCACGAAATACGCAGGATCATTGGCGTGGTGCCACAGGAAATAGCGCTTTATTCCAGTCTTACAGCTTATGAGAATCTTTCAGTATACGGCGGCATTTGCGGTTTGAAAGGCCAGACACTGAAACAGCGTATTGATGAATTGCTTCCGGTGTTCGGACTCGAAAAAGGCCTACATAACAAAGTGGTTAATTTTTCCGGAGGTATGAAACGCAGGCTTAACCTTATGATCGGATTGCTGCATAAACCCAGGATTCTCTTCCTGGATGAACCCACCGTAGGAGTTGACGTACAGTCAAAGAAAGTGATCCTCGAAAACCTGGTAGCCGCAAACCGCGCTGGCACAACAATGGTATACACCTCTCATTATCTTGAGGAAGCTGAGAACCTGTGCACCGACATCGCCATCATTGACGAGGGACAGATCATCACCCAGGGATCTTTGGACGAGATCAGGGATTCCGCTGAGTTTTCGGGTTCGCTGGAAGAGATTTTTATTGCACTCACCGGAAAGGCACTCAGAGATTAACATAAACGTATGCTGCTAAAACTGATCTATAAGGATTTACTGATACTCATCAGAGACCGGGGTGGTTTGGCCATGTTGTTCATTATGCCGTTGGCCCTGGTGCTTATTATGACCAGCCTGCAGGATTCTACCTTCAGATCGCTGAATGAGCGCGGAATTAAAATGCTGCTGTTAAATCTAGATCAGGATACGCTTGGTCAGGCTATTGTAAGGGAAATAAACCGCGCTGACATCTTTGCTGTTCACGTGCCGGCAAACCCGGATGAATTTACGGTGCAACAGGTGAAAGAAGCGGTCTCCGGCGGGAAGTACCAGATCGGATTGATTATCCCGCCCAAAGCCACGGACAGGATCCGGATACGTGCCGCCAACAGTCTGAAGAGTATTCTTTCCGGTGCTTCCGTCTCCGGTGAAATTTCCGACTCGGTAACCTTCATGGTTTACCTTGACCCTGCCACCAGGGCCACCCTTCGCTCAACAGTCGAAATTTCGGTCCGTGAACTGGCTTCCCGTATTGAAGCCCAGATTATCCTTAGTGAACTGGCCAATGAAATCAGCAACCGTATGATGATCCCGCTGAAAGATCCCGCACTGTTAAAACAACAAACGATATTTTACAGAGAAGAATACGCCGCCATTGGAAATAAAAGGATCATACCCAATTCGGTGCAGCATAATGTGTCAGCCTGGACGCTTTTTGCCATGTTCTTTATCGGTATCCCCTTTGCCGGTGCCATGATAAGAGAAAGGGAAGAAGGAAGCCTGGCCCGCCTGCTTACCATGCCCTGTTCATACACTGCTGTTTTATTCAGCAAGGTGCTGGTTTACCTGGCGGTTTGTTACCTGCAGTTTCTCATGATTCTGGGGATGGGTATTTATTTGTTTCCCCTGCTCAAACTGCCGGCATTGATCATCGACGGACGGCTGGCAGCACTCTCCGTTTTGGCCCTTGCGGTATCGTTTGCAGCCATAGGATACGGAATAGCCATCGGAACCCTGGCCGGCACCCACCAGCAGGCCTCCATCTTTGCTTCCATTTCCGTAGTCATATTGGCTGCAATCGGAGGGATCTGGGTTCCCGTCTTTATGATGCCGCCGGTGTTTCGTCATATCAGCCTTTTTTCACCCCTCAACTGGGGACTGAACGGCTTTTACGATATCCTGATCCGGGGTGCCGATTTTCGGCATGTTTTTCCTTATCTGATATACCTGCTGGTTTTTGCCGCGGCTTGCATGCTGATCGCCCTGTATTACCAAAAGATCAGGCGTGAGAACTTGTGATCCCCTCCCCGTTTGAAGGCCGCAAATACAACCGAAGCAGTCCCCTGACATAGAACAATCTTCTGATTTGTACGGTTTGATTTTACTTCGTATCATAACTTTTTGTAAAATTGCAGCAGGTTGCACCTGCTGTTCAGCCCATTATTTTTCAGCCGGAATCCTCCGGCCTGTGTGTTGAAATGCCAGTGAAACCTTAAACCAAATGTCTTTTCAGTTGTTCTGATTATTGCAGGTTTTTTACTAAAGGAATGATGATGGAAGAATTGATTGTTCAGCTAAAACAGGATATTATTGAGGCACTATCACTTGAAGATGTGGTTCCGGAAGATTTTGATGCCGACACTCCCCTTTTTGTGGAGGGACTCGGCCTGGATTCCATTGATGCACTTGAATTGATCCTGCTGATGGAAAGGAAGTATCAGGTAAAAATTGAGGATCCCAAAGAAAGGCGCACTGTTTTACGTAATGTAAGGGCAATGGCAGAATGCATCCAGCAGAATAAAATTAAGCAATAAAAATGCCACCGAGGGTTTTTGTCACCGGAGCAGGCATTATTTCGTCGACGGGTAATGATACCGGCGAAAATCTCGCGTCTTTAAATGAATTGAAAACAGGTATCGGCAAACTTACACTGTTTAATTCGGTGCATGGTGATATTCCAGTTGCCGAAGTTAAGCAATCCAATGAAGATCTTGCCAAACTGGCAAGGGTTAGTGCCAGGGACGGTATTTACTCGCGAAATGCCCTGCTGGGCTTGGTTGCCGCGAGACAAGCGTTCACGGAAGCGGGATCTCCGGATATGTCCGACCGTTACAGCGGAATTCTGTTCGCTACCACCACCGGAGGCATGGATTTGAATGAGCTGTATTACAGCTCGCTGCTTCAGGAAGATACCTATAAAGACTTTATTCCTGCATTTGACAGTGCTGACTGTACCGAAAAGATAGCCAATAGTTTCGGGATCAGGCATAACATTGCCACTGTCTCTACGGCCTGCTCCTCTTCTGCCAATGCCATTATGCTGGGTGCCAGGCTGATTCGCAACCATATCACCCGCAGGGTGCTGGTTGGAGGAGCTGATGCACTGACCCGGTTTACATTAAACGGATTTTTAGCCCTTGAAATTCTTTCCCCCACCGGATGCAGGCCTTTTGATCGAAACAGGAATGGACTCACTATCGGAGAAGCAGCCGCCGCTCTGATGCTTGAATCAGAAGAAACAGCTGATCCCGCAGCCATAATCTGCGAGATTACCGGGTATGCCAATGTGAACGAAGCCTACCACCAGACGGCATCCTCCGCTGATGGCATGGGTGCCTTGATGGCCATGCGGAAGGCCCTGGAGATCGCCGGACTGACACCCGGTGATATCAGCTATATCAATGCCCATGGAACCGGAACGGAGATCAATGACCTGTCGGAGGGCAGGGCTCTTGAAAGCCTGTTCCGGGAAGGAATGCCGTACGTGAGTTCGACCAAATCATTCACCGGCCATACCTTGGGTGCGGCAGGCGCCGTTGAAGCCGTTCTCTCCGTTTTGGCCATCCGGCATCAGATCATGCTGCCGGGTATCCATTGTACAGATCCCATGCCGGAATTGTCATTCAGGCCTCCTGCTGCCGTTCAAAAGGCCGTTATTCACCATGTTCTTTCCAATTCATTCGGATTCGGAGGGAACAATACTTCACTGATCTTTTCAAAAGTATGAGATGAAAGCATTCATAACCGCAGCAGGCAATATTTCTCCCCAGCATACCTATGATGTAACAGGATTGCCGGATCATTACGAAAGCAGTGTTTCAAACCGCCTTGCCTGTATTGAACCCGACTACCGCACGCTTATCAATCCGGTTTTGCTGAGGCGAATGCCCAGGATATTGAAAATGGGTTTGGCCTCTTCGCAATTGTGCATCAACCGCTCGGGAAATATTCAACCCGATGCCATCATGGTGGGGACCGGCCTGGGATGCCTTCGTAACCTGGAGCAGTTTCTCACGGAAATGCTGGCAAACAACGAACATATTACCAGTGTGCTGCCTTTTATAAACTCAACCCACAATGCCGTGGCATCGCAAATAGCCATGATGCTGAAAAATCATAATGATAATGTAACCTATTGTCACCGCAATTTTTCATTCGAAAATGCCTTACGCGATGCCCTGATGCACCTGGAAGAAAAAAAAGACGGGCATGTGCTGGCAGGAGGTATTGACGAATGCACCGACGATTATATGCGATTGCACGGTTACCTGGACTACTGGAAACCCCCGGTAGATGCTTTTAGTCTCCTTGAAAGCAGGACACCGGGAACCATAGCGGGCGAAGGCTCAGCCTTTTTCATGCTGTCGGGCCGGCCGGGAAAGGATGGCTCCGTTCTGCTGAAAGGCGTTCATACATTTATTACCGCGAAAGACGCCCCTGAAGAGGAGGTGAGATCGGAAACTGAGTTTTTTTTGAAGGATAATGGCATGGAAGCTGAAGACCTTGACCTGGTGATCCTTGGCATGAACGGAGATGTGCAGTACGATAGGATTTACCATGATCTCCTGCAGACTTTTTTTCGCGAAGAAGCTGGCGTTGCCGGTTATAAACCCCTTTGCGGGGAGTACTACACCTCATCTGCTTTTGCACTATGGCTTGCCATGGTTATTCTTAACCAGCAGGAAGTACCGGGACCGGTGATACTTTCTCCTGTCAGACGGAAGATAATAAAATCGGTTTTACTCTATAACCAGCTTCGCAATGTCGAACACTCACTGATACTGGTAACGAAGGATGGATTGTGAAAGTCGAAAAGTCATGCAGTCGGGAAGTCTGTTAGTCTTCTGGTCTGCTGGTCTGCTGGTCTGCTGGTCTTCAAGTCTTCAAGTCTTCAGGTCTTCAAGTCTTCTAGTCTTTTCCCCCTTTCACCTTTTCACCCTTTCACCCTTTCACTCTTTCACCTTTTCACCCTTTCACCCTTTCACCCTTTCACTCTTTCACCTTTTCACCTTTCATTGTTCACTGTATTTCCGCCTCTATGATCCACAACGGAGAAACCGTACGCCTGATACTCAGTATATTGAATCCGGCTTTTTGCAGCAGCCTGTAAAATTCAGCCCTGGTTCTTTCCTTTCCTCCTGCAGCCACCATCATCAGCATATCGGTCATTTTACCAAAGGAAGGCTGATTTCCTTTTTCGATGATCACCTCCATGATCAGCAACCTCGATGTTACGTTCATGATCTTGCGGAGGTTGCTGAGGATTTGCCTGCATGCTTCATCATTCCAGTCGTGCAAAACATTTTTCATCATGTACAGATCCCCTCCTTCAGGTATGCGTTCAAAAAAACTGCCAGCAATAAACCGGCACCGGTCCTGAATACCATATTGTTCAGCTATTTTCAGGGCCTGTCCCTGCAATTGCGGCAGGTCAAATATTATACCCCTGATGTCCGGAAACATGCTCAGTATCGAAGCCATCATCATGCCTTGCCCCCCGCCAATATCGACGATGTGCCTGTACCGGTGAAACGGGTATACCGGCACTAAAGCCATCACCTGCATCATCGATACATTAGTCATGGCTTTGGTAAACAATTCATTACGCTTCTCATCCTCCCCTATATAGTTAAAAAGTGTATTGCCG
>CAYMJH010000081.1:0-3285 GCA_964390385.1 uncultured Bacteroidales bacterium
TTTCATACAGAACTTTAAGACAATCACTCTGGATGTTTTTATCTTTATGATTAAGATTTTCAATTAGCTCTTTTACCCACTCCGGGCGATTGGATCGTATGATCTCGTCGGCCAATTCCTGGTTGGGTATGTCATCCCGACGGTTAAGCGAAGTTGCGATCAGATCAAGCGCTTTCATTTTATGATTGTTTTTTTACCATTTTATAAAACTGTTGCAATTCCTTTTTTCTTTGGGGTGACAATTCATTCCACCGGGTATCTGTAACAGCACCTTCCAATCCGTAAAGCAAACTCAGACATGCACCCGGGTCAATGGACTGAAGCCGGATAAAAGCCTGTTCGCTGCCTATTGTTTTTAATTCTTCAAAGGAATCAATACCCGCCTGGTTCAGTTTGGCTTCGGTGTCCTTGCCGATGTTCATATGGTTTGACAGATCACTTTTCATCCTGGTGAATTTTATCTTTCTTTACAATATAAGCAAAAATATAACTGACAGGTGACAACCTTATGGCAACATCAAGATTTATTTTTCACCTGGCCTCATTTTCCCGGGCTTATAATCCGGCACCCAGGCTGAAAGTTCTTGATAAACTCAACGTTGCGCCGATACCGGCACCCAGTTGTGTGCCGTTGAAATACTGGTAAACCGGTATATCCACCATGGCCGAAAGGTACCATTTCTCCTTAACCACATAGTTGATTTGCGGGGCAACCAAAAAAATAGTACTCCCGGATGATTCTTTCAGCCTGTCGGCAATATGGTCATGCATCCGTATTTCATTCCGGAATTGCAGAATGGTGGTCCAGTCGCCTTTCAACCATTGAAACATGAGGTGTTTGGAAACAAAAAAAGAAGTAAATACAGCAGTACCCAAATGATAATCCTCCGGGTTGCGCAGGTTCGTTTCAACCCGGTTGGTAATAAAGAAACGCAGCGCTCTTTCTGAATTTTCCTTAACAAAATACGAACTGAAAACAAATCCATAGGCACCGATGGTAGGTTGCACCTCAACAGGCAGTTCAACATGATCCACCTCCTGGGGTTTTCTGGAAAACGGGATTTTAACACCCCCTGCAGCGGAAAAATAAATCCTTTTACTATGATTGGTATAGAGGTTTGCTTTTGAAGAGACAACCAGGTTTGTCAATCCCCTGCCGGTGAGGGTATATTCGGGTTGTGTGGCATAGTGTTGCGATTTGTTGATATAATATCCGAACTCTGTTTCAAGCGTGATCCTGTGGCTCAGACCAAAACCGACAATGCCCGAAAGGTAGTTATAATGGGCTTTGCGGATCAGGCTGAAATCAGACCGACTGTCTTTTTCAAAGTAATGCTTGCCTTCACCGTATTTATAATAGGTGATAACCCGTAATGATTTCTTTTCAAGCACCAGCAGGTTTTCTGTGCCGCCTACCGGATTCACCGACGAGAGACATTGCCCACCGGCGATCCCGGCCCAGGCAAACCACAAGACAAGGATCGATATGCTTCTTCTATTCAACAACAATATGGACTGATTTCGTTTGTGAATGGTTATTCCCGTCTCTCACCTCACAGCTTATCTCGTTTTCCCCGGCGTGACAGGGAGACGGGGCATAAATAACCTCTGCTCCTGAACCCAGGATATCACCTGCGGTAGCGGCCCAATGATAGCTGATCTTATAGCCGGAAGCAGTGGCAACAATACGGGTGCTTTCACCGGCGTTCAGGTTATACCTGTCGGCGACCAGGGATTCAAAAAGCAGTTGCTGGCCCGGATCGCCTCCGTTTCCGTCGTCTTTGCTGCAGGTAACCAGCAACAACAAAGCAATGGATAGGATATATACAGGTTTATTCATATTAGATTTAAGATTTAAGATTTGCCTGACTTTCGTCTCTCAAACTAAAAATCATCATTCTTTTTTCTTACTTATTTTTTATACACCGCACCGAAAACGCATAGGATTTCGGGAAGGTATTCCATCGTCCGCATAAATGTGAATTGATATCAAGGCATCTTCGCCAGGCGCAATCGAAGTATTCGGTGGAGGTCCACATGTATTCAAAAATGCCTCCCAGACTGTAAACACCGTTTGAAGAACGCCTTCCGGATAACTGGGCATCATAACCGGAAGTTCCGCCGACGATCAGCCTTGTTCCCACGCTGTCACCCCGCCAGGTATTTTCCATATCTGCCTCTTCCTGTGTCATCCCCAGGAACATTTCCAGTGTCTTATACTCATCGTCAGAAGGAACATGCCAGCCGCTGGGGCAAATACCCTGAGCCTGCTCAACCGTTGAATGGTTCATTGCAATCTCCCATGTATACAGCCTCCCATAAAGAGTAACGTAATTTGTATCATCGTTGTATACATAGCTGACAACCGGTTGCCCCCCAGGATCATGGATTACTCTCAGGTTTTCCCTCATCCAGATCTGTCCGCCAATATTAATATAGGCATACTTGTTTCCATCAATATCGGCAATAAGATCAGCTACATCAACGGTAATTTCCGCTTTCTGGCTCTGCTGGTCCGTCACTACCAAAACATAAGAACCGGTAACAAGATTGAACAGGTCTTCCTGATCCGATCCGTCTGACCATGAATAATCATAAGGAGGGTATCCTCCGGTAATGGTAACATCGATAACGCCGTCATTCATTCCGGTTGATGTCGGAGGAGTAACCGAGTACCGGATGATAATGTTTTCGGGACCAGGTTGTGAGATCACAATGCTGTCATGCACCGACGATCCCTTTGCGTCAGTGACGATCAGATAATAAACACCCGCTGGCAGTCCTGTGATATCCTTGCTGCCTGAACCGTTTGACCAACTGAAACTGTATGGCTTAATCCCACCTGTAACGGTGGCATAAGCTTCTCCGTCAGAGCCATTAAAAACAGTTACATCCACACCGTTCAGGGTCAATTCAAGTGCATCCGGGTCCGGTTGTATAACCATAAAGGTATCCGTTTTTGTCTGACTGCTTTTGTCTGATACGGTAACGATGTATATTCCGGCGGGCAGGCTGTCAATATCCTCAGTCTGCCGGCCATCCGACCAAGAGAATGAATACGGCGGACTGCCTCCTGAAACCGTAAGGTCAATGCTTCCGTCCTGGCCTCCATATACCGTTGCATCTTCAATTGCAGCAGTCAGCACAATGGGGTCAGCAATGATTTCTTCCTCATCTCTTCTGCATTGCTGAAGAGGAAACAATAGGATCAACCACAATGCGATAAGAACTGCTCTCTTCATAAAATAAACAATACATTACAGGTAAAAATCGAAACGGTCATCC
>CAYMJH010000081.1:3326-15549 GCA_964390385.1 uncultured Bacteroidales bacterium
ACTTTTGACAGTCTGTGTTTTGATTTTGCTAACCATCCGGTTTTAACCTCTTCCGCCGGATCAAACTCAGGAACAAAAGGCTTTATGTCCAGCAGAGGTGTACCATTCACCATATCGGTATTTTCAATATGCAGTATAGCGCTTTCAATTTTAATAAGCCGCACCACAGATATGCCTATATTATTAGGTCTTCTGGGTGCACGAGTAGCAAAAACACCCCTTATATTAAAGTCCATAAAAGGTTTGAACTCCAAAGAATAACCTTTTGACAGGTGAAAATGATACAAAAAAATGATATGCGAAAATCCCTCGAGGTCTTTCAATCCGTCAACATATTCATGGAATATTTCAATCGTTCCCCTGATTCCTTTAGCACCGGCCGGCTGTATAGGCATATCCTTCGTGTTGTTAAAAGGGGTATGAATGACGCCTATCGGCTTGAAGATAATTTCATCCATGTTCTGAACAAATAAATTAAACAGTAAAGGTATGAAAATAACAGCCTATTATGCCTGCGAGGGCTATGCGCTCTCGCAGGCATACATATTTCATTCTCTTATTTCTGGTTTTGAATCTGGTATATTATTTCTTCCGCCGCCCTGATGATCGGATTATTAACCGGAGAAGCCGTCAGTAAAGGGTGTGTTCCGATCTGGTAGGAAACCAGTTCGAATACGGTAATGGACTTCTGAATGGCCATGCTGATGATATTGATGATCTCGCCAACCGATTTGCCTCCCCAGGCTTCCCCACCCAGTATACTTCCGTCCACAGGCGAAGTATACAGTTTAACGGTTAATTCAGTTGTTCCTGCAAGCGTGCCCGGGTGACGATCGGGAGACAGAAATTTACCGGAAATAAGTTCGACATTTGCTTCTGCAGCGCTACTTTCATTTGCCCCTGCAGCTGCCATAGCCAGTCCGTTAATCTCCGTTGAAAAAACCCCTAATGTTGCCGCGAGGCATTTTTTTATCCGGATGCCAAAAATATTATGGCCTAAAACACGGGCCTCAGCCGTTGCGGTTGAAGCCAATTTTATGTTGTCACTCCGACCTGTCAGAAAACCGAATGTCTGGGCACAATCGCCAACGGCAGAAATATCTTTGACGGTTGTTCTGCCATAATTATCCACATGAATATCGCCGTATTTGTTTAATTCAATCCCGGCTTCTTTTGCCAGTTGTGTATTTGCTTTGTATCCTATAGAAAAAATAACCGCATCGGCGTCAATCTGAGTACCATCACCCAGCAATACCTTACTCACCTTGTTATTTGTCCCGGCAATTTCTTTGACGAGTGTGGAAGTCAATACTTTTACGCCTGTCTTCTTCAGCTCATCTGTGGCAATCTGACTCAATTCCGGGGAGAATGCTTTAGAGAAACAGGTTGGCTCACTTTCAACCAGGGTAACATTCAATTTAGCTGCTGCCAGCTGCTCCGCCACTTCAGCACCGATAAATCCACCGCCAACAATTACAATACTTTTAAATCCGCTAATCCTGGACGACAACTCCTTGATATAGGAATAGCTTTTCCTGATATAAAAAACATTCTGAAGATTGTATCCAGGTATGAAATCAGGAATCTGAGGAAGAGAACCAGTGGCAAAAACAAGTTTTTCATACCCGATTTCTTCTCCTGTTTTCAACGTAACCAGCTTATTCTTTTTGTCAACCTTGACGGCCTTAGTGATGATCACTTCCCCCCCCCGGTCGATAAAAGGTTTGGGCCCCATTTTATTCTTATCGGTATCGTTGCCCAGCATATGAAAAATATAGGGTATCCCGCAGGGGACAAGACCATCTGCATCCTCTTTAATCATTAAAACCTCTTTTGATTTGAAAAACTTCTTAACGGTCATACCTGTAACAATAGCTGCAGGCCCGCCACCAATAATCACAACATCATATTTCTTCATAATTTTAAGTTTAATAAAAATACTAACTAATCGCTTCAACCGGACAAACCATAGCACATAACATGCAATTATTGCATTGATCTTCTTCAATGGTTACCTTTCCGTCAACAAACATCATGGCTTCCAACGGGCACATGTTGATACAATTCCCACAACTCATGCAGATACCGATGTTCACTGCCGGGATGTGCTTTGTATTATTTCCTGAATTCCTTTCTTTCACCAGGATATTTCTATTTTAATACGCTGTGAAAACGCCATACAATCTCATTGCAGAAAGAAATATTTTCATTTACAAAATTAAATGAACTTTTGTTCATTTCGAAATTATTTAATGTAATTTTGAAAAAAATACGAAATGAAGATCTCCATACTGGCTGATAATTGTCCCGGCGATAACCTGCCGGCAGAACATGGCCTGTCCTACCTGATTGAATCTGACGGAAAGAAGCTTCTCTTTGACACAGGTCAAAGCAATCTGTTTATTAAAAACGCCCAGGCCATGGGGAGTGATATTTCAAATCCTGATATGATAATACTCAGTCACGGCCATTTCGATCACGGAGACGGGCTGAACTTTCTTGCGGGAGGCAAGATGATCTGCCACCCGGGGTGTTTTGTGAAACGTTACAGAAAAGCTGATTTTTCTTATATCGGACTGGATAACAGCAAAGATGAACTGGCTGAAAAATTTGATCTGATAACCTCATCAAAGCCTTACCGGATCAGTGAAAGGATCATATTCCTGGGAGAAATCCCCCGCATTACAGATTTTGAATCAAAACATACTTCTTTTGCCCTTGAGGACGGAACTCCTGATTTTGTAATGGACGACAGTGCGGTTGCCCTGATCCTGGATGAAGGTCTATTTGTTGTTACTGGGTGCGGTCACGCAGGTATAGTAAATATACTGGAGCACGTAAAAAAAGTAACCGGTATTGAAAAGCTCTATGGTATTATGGGTGGATTTCACTTAAAGGAGAATAACCGTCAAACGCAGGAAACGATCCGTTATCTGAAAAAAAGCAGTATGATGCATATTTATCCCTCACACTGCACTGACAATCCGGCGCTGTCCTTATTTCACAAAGAATTCAATTCCCGGCAGGTAAAAACAGGAGATGTTTTAAATTTCTGATTGCATATGGCTGAAGTACTGTTATCGACGCTCCGGCAATCCATTATGATTACAGTCTTTGTCCTGATCATGATGGTTGTCATTGAATATATAAACGTACAGAGCAAAAATGCCTGGGCAGATAAATTCCAGCAATCCCCCTTCCTTCAAATCATGCTGGCTGCACTGCTAGGGATAACACCCGGTTGCCTGGGGGCATTCACCGTGGTTTCACTTTACACACACCGCATGATCGGACTTGCGGGTTTGGTTAGCGTGATGATCGCCACCTCGGGGGATGAAGCTTTTGTAATGTTTGCCCTGTTCCCGGGTAAAGCACTGGTATTGCATACCATATTGTTTATCGTTGCGGTTACCGCAGGATGGATGGTTCACGTTGCGGCAAGGAACAGACCTGTTGTAAGGTCGCACGGTTTTGTCGTTCACGAGCACGAACTTTGCCAATGTTTTCAGAAAGCCGTCATACTGCCGCAAATGAAAAACCTTTCTTTTGAACGATCCGTACTGCTTTTATTTACCCTGCTGTTCATTACCATGTTGCTTACAGGCGTTGTCGGTTCGGCAGGCTGGGACTGGAAGAAAATAACCTTTCTCACCGGCAGCCTTTTTTTACTGTTCGTTTTTATTACGGTCCCGGAGCATTTTCTGAAAGAGCATTTTTACCGGCATATCCTGAAGAAACACTTATTACGGTTGTTCCTGTGGTCATGGTTTGCCTTTATCGCACTTTATTACCTGCAGGAAAACCTTGAACTCAATCATCTCATTCAAAACAACAGGTTTATTATCCTGTTGGTGGCCGTCATAATCGGTCTGATCCCAGAATCGGGCCCTCATCTCCTGTTTGTAACCTTGTTTTCCCAGCATATGATCCCTTTCAGCATATTGCTTGCCAATTCCATCGTACAGGACGGCCACGGCATGCTTCCCCTGCTTGCAGAATCAAGAAAAGATTTTTTCAAGGTGAAAATGATTAATATGCTGGCGGGCCTGGCCATCGGATTTGTGTTGCTGCTCTTTGAATAATTAAAAAAAATCTGATGAAATGAACTTATGTTCATTTATTATATTATTTTTGTATCCCGTTCCGTCATGAAAAAACATATTTCAAATCTATATAAACTGGGCATCAGGTCATTACCGATCAATTTTGACCCGATATATAGTAATATAAAAATGAATTAAAAATTAAAGATTAAAGATTAAAGATTAAAGAACAAAGATCAAAGATTGAAGATTAAAAAAGAAAATACAAAACACATAACCATTAACCATTAACCAATATCGTAATTCTTCGTTCTTAAGTTGATTATAATATTTTTAGCGGTTAACATAAATAAATTAATAGTAACATGATTATAGCCATACCATCCTCTTCGGATCAAACAGATGCCTTAATAGATGAACGTTTCGGCCGTTGTCCCTTTTTTTGTTTATATAACACCGATACAAAGAAATCTGAATTCAAAGAAAACACTTTAAAAAATGCCACTGAAGGTGTCGGGCCTCAGGTTGTGGAATTCCTGGCCAACAGCAGCGTAAACGAAGTGTATGCCCGCGAATTCGGGCCCAAAGCAAAAAAAACACTTGAAAAATTAAACATAAGAATGCGGCTCGTCGAGAGCAATAAAACTATTCGGGAATTGATCAAAATGCTGGACTTTATATAATGAAATTGATCAATGATATTCAGTCATACAGTCATACAGTCCCGTAGTCTCAGATCTTCGTTCTTTGTTATTGATTCTTTGTTCGAATATTCTGATTCCTGACTCCATAATGCTGACTAAAGGAAAAAACATATATAAAACAAACACAATGAAACAGATCATAGCCATTCCAACCAATGACAACTGTCTGTGCCAGCATTTCGGACATTGCGAGAAATTTGCGGTATATAAGACAGAAAACCATACAATCATTGAAGAGTATTTTCTCGATCCTCCTCCCCATGAGCCGGGGGTTTTACCCGGTTGGCTGGCAGCAAGAGGTATTACGCATATCATTGCAGGGGGAATGGGCCACCGGGCCATCTCGCTCTTTAATGAGCACAATGTCAAAGTATTTACCGGCGTGGAGGAGAAGCAGGCCCGGACACTGGTTGAAGAATTCCTGGATAACAGGCTTATAACCGGTGCCAACGCATGTGATCATTAATTCCGGCAAGCAGTAAACTGTGAGCAGTGAAAAGTGAAAAACTAAAAACGAAAAGTGTCCGCTGTTGGCTATTAGCTATTGGCCATTGGCTAATGGCTAATGGCTAACAGCCAAAAGCCAGCCTTCCAGACTGCACGACTGCATGACTGCAAGACTATAAGACCGCATGACTGCAAGACAAAATCACCCAATCACCAAATCACTAAATCACCAAATAAATAAGTGAGGATCGCCATTACCAGCGGGAAAGGTGGGACGGGTAAGACAACCGTGAGTACCGGGCTTTTTTATGTTCTGACCCATGATTTCAAATACAGGACACAATTGCTGGACTGTGATGTGGAAGAACCCGATTGCCATATCTTTATCAAAGCACCCGAGACCGCCAGATTTCCTGTGTATATCTCGATCCCGCAGATCAACTCCGGAATCTGCACTTTTTGCGGTAAGTGCAAGGCTATATGTGCCTTTAATGCTATTGTTATGCTTCCGTCCGCCCGTTTTATTGAAGTGGTTCAGGAACTGTGTCATGGTTGCGGAGCCTGCTCCTTTGTTTGCCCTGAAAAAGCCATAACATATCATGAACAGGAGATCGGCTTCATTACCCATTATAATTATCAAAACCGGGATGATTTCATTGAAGGACGTATGCATGTCGGCGTTGCGCTGCAAACCCGGGTGATCAGGGAAACCCTCCGGCACGCGCAGCAGGGAGACATTATTCTTTATGATGCTCCGCCCGGAACTTCATGTCCCGTTATAGCCACCGTTAGTAAATCAGATTATGTGCTGTTGGTTACTGAGCCAACGCCTTTTGGCCTGCATGACTTAAAACTGATGGTGGAAACAGTAAAAAAACTTGGCAGAAAGCATGGGATTGTTGTCAACAAAGCCGGGCTGCATTACCGGCCTTTGTATGATTACATACGGCAGGAAAACATTCCTTTGCTGGGTGAAATACCCTTCCGGAAAGAATATGCCAAGGCATATTCCACAGGTAAGATATTGCCGGAACAAGACCGCGGTCTGCGTCATACCTTTCAAAGCATTATTGAACAGGTGATCCATGAAGAAACCGTTTGAAATAGTCGTGTTAAGCGGTAAAGGAGGTACCGGAAAAACAAGCCTTACCGCTTCATTTGCTTCCCTGGCCAAAAATGCTGTTTTTGCCGATTGCGATGTGGATGCCGCCGACCTTCATCTTATCCTGTCTCCCAGGATAATCCGCCAGGAAAATTTCGAAAGTGGAGCCAAGGCGAAAATCGATTTACATAAGTGCACAAATTGCGGGTTGTGTGCAGACCTGTGCCGCTTCAATGCCATTGAAACAGATAAAGGCTTAATTCATATTGACGAATATGCCTGTGAAGGTTGCGGATTATGCCTGGCTTATTGTCCTTCAGCAGCGATCACGATCGAAAAAGCAGAAAAAAATCAGCTTATTATGGCTGACAGCCGTTTTGGTCCGATGATTTACGGCAAACTGGGCATAGCAGAAGAAAACTCGGGCAAACTGGTTTCAAAAATCAGGCAATATGCAAAATCGACAGCGCTGGAATTCGGACATGACTGCATTATCATTGACGGACCGCCCGGCATTGGTTGTCCGGTTATTTCATCAGTCACCGGCAGTGACCTGGTCGTTGCCGTGACAGAACCTACGCTTTCAGGATGGCATGATCTGGGAAGGCTCATTGAAATGGCCGGGCATTTCAAAACCCCTGTAAATGTCATCATCAATAAATTTGATCTGAATGATGAAATGACCAGCACCATTGAAAAAAAACTATATGAAAAAAGGATTGCTGTGCTGGGCCGAATCCCTTATGACGAATCTGTTATATACGCCTTGCTGGAAGGCAGGACCATCCGGGAGCATGACCCGTCGGGACCGGTAGCAGTTGAAATAAAAAGAATATGGAATCTTATAACCAACAATAGCAATATCTATGAATCAGAAAGCCTTTGAAAAAATTGAACTCCCTTTCGTGAAAAATATCATTGTCATTGCCTCGGGAAAAGGCGGAGTGGGAAAATCGACCGTAGCCTCCAACCTGGCTGTTTCACTGGCCAGGCAAGGATATAAAACGGCACTGGTGGATGCTGACCTCTACGGACCTTCCATACCCATGATGTTTGGCATACAAAACGAACATCCTTCTGTTGTCCATAAAGACGGAAGGGAAATGATATGCCCGGTTGAAAAATACGGAGTTAAACTGATCTCTATCGGCTTTTTCGTTGATCCCGGCCAATCCCTTATCTGGCGGGGTCCTATGGCATCCAACGGGTTAACACAGCTTTTCAGGGATACAGATTGGGGAGAAATTGATTACATGATTGTTGATTTTCCGCCGGGAACCGGTGATATACAGCTTACCACCATGCAAAAACTGAACCTTGCAGGTGGCATCATCGTTACCACCCCCCAGGATGTGGCTATATCGGATGCACGAAAAGCGGCAGCCATGTTTGCCAATTCCGACCTCAATGTTCCTATCCTCGGCATCATTGAGAATATGTCGTGGTTCTCCCCGTCAAAGCATCCTGAAGAAAAATACTACATCTTCGGCAAAGGAGGGGGTGAAAAACTGGCTTATGAATTCAGTACCAGGTTTCTAGGTCAGATACCTTTGATAATGGAAATCGGGGAAGTGTCGGACAAAGGATTAACGATCTATAATCAGTCCGATTCATCCGTCGTTGAATCATTTGATGCCATTTCCCACTTGATCAGTGAGATTACAAGGGTCAGCGCATGACTTTATTCAGGCTGTTCCATCAATGGGTATTTATAAATTTGTTTATATCTTTAAGACTCCATTCATATTGAAACTCATATGGCTGAAACATTATACCAACAACTGCAAAAAGACATTCGTTTTATCGAAGGACTGAAAGCCTGTATCAACTGTGGAACATGCACCGCTATTTGCCCGGCCGCGCAATTTTATCCATACGATCCGCGCGAAATCGCCATTACCCTTGATAAGGGAGACGATGCAGAGATCGAGCAATTGCTGAAAAGTGATACGATATGGCATTGCGGTGAATGTCTTTCATGCAAAACCCGTTGTCCGAGAGGCAACACGCCCGGTTACCTGGTGCAAGCCCTTCGCAATCTTTCCATCAATACCGGATTTTATGCCTTTTCTAAGAAAGGCCGCGAGCAGATCATTGTCAAGAGGCATATCGGCGAAAATGTGCTGAAACACGGCTATTGCGTTTATATTGATGAAGTCACCCTGGATGAGCATCCGGAACAGGGTCCCATCTGGGAATGGTACCGTAATCATGCGTCCAGTATTTTAAAGCGACTGGGAGCAAATTACAAGGGAGACGGAGCCGGAACCCTTCGTAATATTGACAGGAAAGACCTTGATGAGCTTCAACAAATATTTGATGAAACCGGTGCCACGGAACGGTTTGAAAACCTTGAAAAAAATCATCATGAGCAATAATGTATTTCCGCAAGTCTGGCGCGATTATCAGAAGGAAATCGCCAACGATGACTATTATTATGCCCGCAGCTGCATCCGGCAGAATTTTTTCCCGGGTTCGGAAGAGACCTTTTTAAAAATTGTAAGTGAGACATGTGGAAAAAATATATTTGATGATCCTCATCAGACCACTTGTTCAGGCATAGCCTATCATTGCGGCATCGTTCCCATGCAGACCACCATGACCGTGGTAGCCCGTCAGTTTTCCCTGATGCATGAGGCCGGTTATAAAAATTTCGTACCCTCCTGCGTTACCTCATTTGGCGTTTATTCCGAGGCCGTCGAAGTATGGCACGAATACCCCGAAGTGATGGAAGAAACCCGGAAACACCTTAAGGCCTCTACCGGAAGAGATTTTAAGGTTCCCGAAAACATCGTGCATACCAGCGATATCATTTACAAATTTAAAGATATCATCGCCGCAAAAGCGAAATACAGGCTGATCAACAAAAATACAGGTAAACCTCTCAGGATCGTAGAACATATCGGGTGCCACTATGCCAAGATCTTTCCGCACAAAGGCGTCGGAGGAGCAGAGTTCCCCCAGGTACTGGCAGGCATGGTCACCACATGGGGGGGAGAGGTGATTGATTATCCGGAGAGAAGGCATTGTTGCGGATTCGGTTTCAGGAATTACATCATCAAATCAGACCGTAGTTATTCTGTTTCCAATACCAAAAGAAAGTTTGATTCCATGGAGCCCTACAAGCCTGATTTTATCGTTTCCAACTGCCCCGGCTGCACTTATTTTCTTGACCGCTGGCAATATACGATTGCCGAAATGGAGGGGAAGACCTATGGAGAAGACGGTTATGGTATTCCATCGCTGACTTATGAAGAAATGGCAGGACTGGTATTGGGATTTGATCCCTGGGAGATGGGCATGCAACTGCACCAGGTAAGCGTTGAACCTGTGCTTGATAAGATGGGGATATCCTATGATCCTGAAAAGAAATACCTGGGACATAACGCAGAATTTATCGGTAAGCCTGTGAAACCTAATGTTTTAAAGGTTGTGTAAATCAGATTTACCGGTAACCAACGGCATTAAAAAATTGCCAACTATTCTAATACTGTAAAATCAGGACCGGATCAGATCCAAAAAGGTATCATGCTCAATGGGCATTGCCAATAATTCATAAGCTTTGGCAATCGTTGAACAATACATATCCTTAGTGTAGGAAACGAAAATATGTGCCATTGCAGTCACCAAAGGCACAGAAACTAACCAGACCACCTTTTTGTGATTGTTGGTCTGAAATTCATTCGTATAAAAATCTGACAGCTTTTCAAGTTCCTTTGCGCTAAATTCAGGGATGCAATCTTCATCAAAAATGATCAATAAATAATGGATACTGGAATAATTTTTATCGGCCTTGTATTCATAATTAAGCTGTCTTGCTTCCTGGACCGTTAATTTTTCGGCTTGAAATCTAACAACCGCAAATTTGTGTTCAGGGTACATTCTATAGAAGTTGGCCTTCATTGTATGTTTTTGGTTTACATTTGATACCAATCATGCCTTCAATACTTCAATCGCTTTATCGCAATCTTCCGGCTTAAGGTAAAGAATAACACCATAGCTGTCCTGAATATCAGCGATGCCATTATATTCAAAAACATGGATATCGATTTTAGATAGTTTCCTAAATATACCGGCACATTCTCCGGGTTCATCACTGTCACTCTTAATGATCAATGCTGCATGCGGCCCATCCGGATTCAATCCTGACCGTTTTGCTTCGTCTTTCATTTTTAAACCATCATCAGGAAAAAGTGAGAACTGCATTTGCCCGTGCCCGACAGGAATTGCTTTGAAAGCAAACAAGCCAATACCGGCGTCAGCAAACTCAGAAAGCAGTTGATAGCCCGCTGCTGCAGTACTTTCAACCGTAATGTTGAAATATTCAACTTTTTTTATATCCAATGCCATTTTTTTTGAAGTTTATTGATGTAAAATGTTGAGTTGTTTCAGCAATTTCATTTTTGTCAGGAACAGTCGAATTAAATGTTTATAACATCCTGGTTAACCATGTTTTTTTACCCTTTTATAAAAGTGCAGCAGTGCCTGCTTTCTTTCCGTTGATAATTCATTCCATCGTGTATCTGTAATAGCCCCGTCAAGGCCATATAACAAACTGAGGCATGCCCCCGGGTCAACGGTCTGAAGCCGTATAAAGGCCTGCTCGGTTCCGACGGATCTCAGTTTTTCAAAGGAATCAATGCCAATCTGAATCAGTTTGGCTTCGGTGTCTTTGCCGATGTTAATATGTGCTGAAAGATCGCTTTTCATGATAATGATTGCTTTCCCGATTATTTTCTGAATCAAATATAAACAGGAAAATGACAACGGTACTTCAACAGTGGTCATTTTTTTTTGAAGCGGATAGACATTCACAAAGAAGATCCCGGAAATCCTGAAAAAAGGATGTTCTGAAAGTAGTCTGAGCTTTCTGTTTTTTCATCATCCAAACTATTTCCTTGCGGTTTTTGAAATGAACATAAGTACATTATATTTGCATTTTTGTATTCGTACTTTAACAGTGCTACTGAGCGAAATTTTTTATAAAACAACATGAAAATTGCTATTCCGACAAAAGACAATAAGGTAGATGATCATTTTGGCCATTGTGAACATTTCACCATTTATACCGCAGGTGATAACCAGCGTATTGTAAGCGAAGAAAGCTACACGCCAGGTCCTGGATGCGGATGCAAATCTGGGCTCGCAGGAATACTCCGGCAAATGGGAGTGACTGTACTGCTGGCAGGGGGCATCGGGCAGGGTGCAATTAACGTATTGAACCAGCATGGAATTGAGGTAGTTAGAGGCTGTTCAGAAGAAGCAAGAAAGCTGGCAGAAGCATACCTGAAAGGGGAATTGGCGGATTCGGGTGAATCATGCAGCCACCATGAACATCATCACGGACATGGAGGGCATGATAGGACATGTCGCTAATGTTATTCATTTATTTGTCATTGTTATTATTCCTTAAAATGCTTACATTGTAGACTTATTCTGAAAAAAGGCTTACGCCCTATCAAATGGATGTTATGCCCGAAAATGAAGTCATTTCTTCAAATATCGGAAAAGTAATTTCTGTTAGGGGAAGCGTTGTTGATATTGGGTTTGAAAACCATCTGCCTCCGATCTATACTTTATTGAGAACCGGAAATGATGGCCGGATTGCGATTGAAGTACTTTCACAACTAACCACTCACAGTGTTCGTGGCATTGCCCTGACTCCCACTCAGGGTCTGGCCCGCGGCATGCAGGTAGTTGATACCAATGGCCCGTTAAAAGCGCCTGTGGGCAAGGGTATCTTTTCGCGCATGTTCGATGTATTCGGCAATACCATCGATCGTCGGGGCGAGTTGTCAGATATCCATTGGCGTCAGATACATCAGGATCCTCCTCCGCTGGGCAAGCGCTCCACCAAATCTGAGGTCTTTGAGACCGGGATCAAACTCATCGATGTCCTTGTGCCATTGGAACGAGGGGGTAAAGCC
>CAYMJH010000082.1:0-15496 GCA_964390385.1 uncultured Bacteroidales bacterium
TGATCCTTCGTGTTCCCCACAATGTGTTTGACACAGTTGGCGCCGGTCCCGCAGCCAAAGGTGGCTCCTGCAACATTGTCATTATCATCCCAGGTGGCGGTGAAGCCTCCCTTGTCCCGCCAGAAAAGCGGGTAATAATCGCCGTACATCATCATGGTCGCCTTGCGCCTTGCATCGGTATTTACCCGGGTAAGACTGTTGGCCGTATCGCCAAAAAGTTGCTGCAGGTCGATGGTGGGTCCCACCCAGGTTCCCCATGAATCGGCCAGGCCGGTGAAATTATTCAGGGCAAGATCCGACTGTTCCGTATTCTGGGATGTCCACTGGTCCGATGCGACCCACTGCCACGACAGCAGGTTCTCGGGATTCCGGTTTCCGGTAGAAATACGGAATAAATTACCGTACACCGGTTCGAGGAAGGCACCGCTTTCATTAATGACCTTGGCCGCATATTCCTTGGCTTTATCCAGATCCTCCTGGTTGCGGGTACCGCTTTGGTTCAACCCTGCCCGGGTGAGATAAACTTTTGCCAGCAGGGCGTAAGCCGAATACTGGTTGATCCGGCCCGGTTCGTTTTCTTCAGGCAGCAAGGTAATCGCCTTGTTGATCGTCCGGATAATATATTCATAAACGTCCTCCACCCGGTTTCTTCTCAATTGTGTTGCGGTTCCCTCCCCGATGATCTCGCTGTTGCTGTGGACAATGGGAATGGCTCCCCAGCATCGTACCAGGTAAAAGTATGCCATGGCTTTCCACACCATCGCCTCACCCGTTACCGTATTCTTTGTGGTCTGGCTGACGTCTTTGCCGGCTTTTGTGGCAATATTTTCAATGACCGAATTGCAATGGCCGTTGACCAGCCACAGGGAATTGGATGCATTCGCCAGGTCTTCATTGGAAGAGGTCAGAATAAAGGCCTGGTAAACATTATCGGTACCATAAAAAACATTCCCGGCCATCACATCGCCGATCTTTACCCAGCCGCGTTGGAAATCATACCATGGGGCATTGTACAGCACATTGGCAGCCTGGAAACACTGCTCATCGGTTTTATAAAAACCGTCAATGGTATAAGCGTCTTCGGTAGGACGGTCGAGAAAGTCTTCGCAGGCACCGGCTATAATCACTGCGGCAAACCATGCCGCCAGCTTGATAACGTTGAAATATTTCTTTGTTTTCATGGCATTCAAAGATTAGAAGGTGATATTCAGACCAAAGGCGTAAATGCGCGAAGCCGGGTACCTGCCGTTATCGAGGCCAAATACGTTGTCGTTGGCCTGGCTGGCGCCCACTTCAGGATCAAGGCCCGTGTATTTCGTAAGGGTCCACATGTTCTGCAGGTTTACATACACACGGAGAACCGAAATCCCGGTCGGTTTCAGCCATTCTCCCGGAACATAGTAGGAAAGCAGGATGTTCTTCACCCTGAGGTAAGATCCGTCTTCAATATACCGGTCGGAAATGCGTGTATTTTCGTTTGGATCCCCCGCAACAGCACGGGGCACAGTGGTTTCCTGATTTTTTACCCTCACATTGTCTATATCATCAAACCAGTTATTGATCGTGGCGCCGTATTCGTTAACGATGGGATATGCCTTATCAGGATCTACAGGCTCAAGTTTTGCCCGATCCACTGCACTCTGCAGTTGATTGTTCCACATGGTTTCCATGCTGCTTAAACTTCTTCCCACATAGTTCATAAGCTTGTTTCCGTAGGATCCATTCAGGTACACGGTGAGTTCAATATCCTTATATCGGAAAGTATTATTGAAACCGAAAGTGAATTTCGGGAGGGGAGATCCGATATTGGTCCTGTCGTATTCATCGATCACGCTGTCGGGCACACCGTTGGGACCTGACAGGTCAGCGAATTTCAGGTCACCCGGCCATACGGTGGTTCGTTTGAGATTACCGTCACCCGGGTAGGACTTGTTTTTCGGGCTGTTCAGGATATCCTCCTTATCCTGGTAAACACCAATGACTTTATACCCGTAAAAATTGTACAGCGGATCGCCGATCTCCGTGAGACTGACCAGGTCGGTCCATTGACCAAATCCTTCAATATGGGCAGCAGGCGTTTCATTCAGCCCCAGCAGCTTATTCTTGTTGAAAGTCATTTGCAGGTCATTGTCCCATTGAAATCTGCCGATCAAAGGCCTTGTGTTCAGGGATATCTCCACACCGCGGTTCTGTATCTTCCCGAAATTTCCCATGGGCGGATTCAGGCGTATCGATGCGTTCCCGCTGGTCCCCATATACGAAGGCAATTGCATATCCATCAGCATATTGGTCGATACCTTATTGTACATATCCACCACCAGTCCGATGCGGCTGTTGAGGAAACTCAGGTCAAAACCCAGGTTGACCTGTTCCTGTTCCTCCCAGGTGATATAAGGATTGGCAATGTTCGACTGGCGGAAGCCCATGCCCAGGTTAGAGGGCATTTTAGTGATGGAGGCTCCCCAGCGGTATCCCCCGATATCCTGGTTGCCGGTCTGGCCCCACCCGGTCCTGATCTTGAAGTCATTCACGATATCTTTAAGGCCCTGCATAAACGATTCATGGGTTAACCTCCACGAGGCTGATACGGCATGAAAAGGCGCCCACCGGTTTTCGGGTCCGAAATTCGATGATCCGTCGTAGCGGAAGGTATAGGTCAGGTAATATTTCTCGTTATAGGAGTAATTGGCCCGGGCAAAGAATGAGGCCAGGGCTCCGCTTCCATGGCCCGAACCAACGGTCATGCTGGTGGTCTGGCCCAGTCCCGGTTCCTGGATCTCATTGCTGGTTAGCCCGTTGCTCGCGCCACGCAGGTATTCCCACCGGTATTCCGAAGCCTCCTGGCCGGCCATAAGCATAAAGTTATGCAGGCTGATGCTGTGCGAATACGTCATGTAATTCTTTACCTGCCAGAAATAGTTCTGGTTGTATTGCCGGGTGGAGGTGTTGGTGCTGTTGATCAGGCTGCCGTACTGGTAAGTAGGCACAAAATGATAGGCATTCGAAAGTCCTATATTGCCCCCGAGTTCCGAACGCAAAACAAGCCCTTTGAAGAAAGTGATGTCGGCAAAGAAATTGGCGTTCAGATCGTTCTTCTTCAATATGTTGGTTTCGTCCAGTGCCTTGGCTATCGGATTAATGACGCTCGGAGCACCCTCGTATTGTATACCGGCCCATGAACCGTCGACATTTTTAACCGGTATATCCGGAGTGGTGCGTAAAGCAACGCTGATGATCCCTTCCGTGCTGTTGTTCAGGGTGAGGTTATCCGTGGTCCTGGCATAAAGGATCCTGCTCCCCAGCTTCAGCCATTTTTTCAGGTTGGCGTCAAGGTTCACCCTGGTGCTGAAGCGGTTGAAATCAGTTCCCACCAGGGTCCCTTCCTGTTCAAAATAACCCCCCGATATGTAATAGGTGGCCTTTTCTGTCCCGCCCTGGGCACTGATCTGATGACTTTGCATGGGTGCAGTCCTGAATAATTCAGCCTGCCAGTCCGTTCCTTCTCCCAACAGGGAAGGGTCCTGGAATTCCAGGCGCGGATCGCGGCCGCTTGTTTCCGATGCCCAGTCAGTACTGTATTGGGCGAACTCCCGGAGGTTCATCAGGTCGATCCGGCTTACCTGCTTCTGAATGCCGTATAAGCCTTCGTATGAAAATTTCGCTTCACCGCTTTTCCCGCTTTTGGTGGTGATCAGCACCACTCCGTTAGCACCCCTTGAACCATATATGGAAGTGGCCGAGGCATCTTTTAAAATCTCCATCGACAGGATGTCGTTCGGGTTTATGCTCGACAGACCCGAGAAGGTCTGAATCGATCCATTCCCCAGCGCATCTCCCAGACCAACGTTATGACCGCTCTGGCTGACATTCTGGACCGGCACACCGTCAATGACGTAAAGCGGTTCGGATGCCTGGGCCCTCAGCGTGCCCTGCCCGCGGATGCGGATGGACATGGACGAACCCGGCTGCCCCGAGGTGTACACGGCTGTCACCCCGGCGGCGCGTCCCTGCAACGCTTGGTCGATGTTGGCGCCGATATTGCTTTTTATATCATCGCTGGTAACCGAAATACTGGCCGTGGTAAGATCGCTTTTCCTGGCAACGCCATACCCGACCACCACCACCTCCTCGAGGCTCCGGATATCCTCCACCAGGCCGATATCGATAACCGTCTTTCCGGTTGCATCGACCTCTTCGGTAAGATAACCGATAAATGAAAACACCAGCGTGGCATCGGGACTGCTGAGCGAAATTGTGTATTGCCCGTTGATATCGGTCACGGCGCCGTTTTGCGTCCCTTTTTCAACGATGTTGACCCCGGGTAAAGGCACATTGTCGGTGGATGAAGTCACAACACCTTTTACCTGCACCGGCTGGATAACAACAGCATCCCGGGTGGGGGTAATGACAATCAGGTTGTTGTCCAGGATCGTGTACTCTACCTTGACATCTTTCAGGGCCATTTCCAGCACGTTTTCAATGGGAAGGTTTTTTGCATCCACCGAAACGATCTGGTCGTCAACCATCTCATTCCGGTAAAGGAACCGGAAGTTGGTCTGTTTTTCAATTTCCTGAAAAACCTTTGAGACAGACGTATTCTTCATGGCCAGGGAAAGCCTGGCTGTCTGGGAATAAGTGACTGCACTCAGGTGCAGAACACAGGCCGCTAACAAAACAGTAGTCAGTTTCATAATCAGGATTGTTTTTCTTTTGCACTGAAAATAATTCAATATGCATGCTTGATCAGGTTTTTTCATAAATTTGATCAGGTTTAAGGTTTATGTTTCATAAGCCGAAATTTTCGCAATCGGAAAATGTGACAGCATTTTCCGATTTTTTTCCTCTATATCTCAAATCTCAATCCCCCGTCTTCGATCATTGATCTTTGTTCTTTGTACTATTGTCCTGCCAGAAAAAGTGTAATTTTATTCTTATCAATCCGGTATTCCAGCGGAGTGGCCAGTTTCAGCGCTTTCAACGCCTGTTCGATATTTTCCTTTTCAAACTTGCCGGTGTACCGGTAATCCATCAAAAGACTGTCACTCAACGTGATGTCAACGTTAAACCATCGTTCCATTTTAACCACCAGGCTTTCAAGCCTTTCATTGGTAAAAATAAGTTTTTCATCCTTCCACGAAGTATAAAACTCGGGATTCACCGTCTCAATGACCTGCTGCCTGGCAGGAATCTTCAGATCCGCCAGGGCTTCAGGTTGCTTCTTTTCCAGATCAAGTCTCCCGCTTTCGCTGTAAAAAGTCACTTTCTGGTTTGGAACCAGGGTTACAGGCTTTTTCCCTTTTGCGGCGGGATTCATTTCCTCGATCTGTAATTTACCTGTGACCAGCACGGTTTCGGTGATCTTTTCCGCGGGATAGGATTTAACGTTGAAACGGGTTCCGAGCACTATCAATTTTAGATCGGAAGTATTAACAACAAAAGGTCTTTTACTGTCTTTCCGTACGTCGAAGAAAGCCTCGCCTTCCAGGCCGACTTCGCGTACCGGTGCATCGGAAAAATTATTATAGGTAAGCCTGCTCCCGCTGTTCAGCCATATTTCACTGCCATCTTCCAGTACCAGGTATCCCTTTGACCCGTTGGGTACCGATACCACATTCACCTTGGTTGAAATAACCGGTGAGGGGATTCTGCCGCGGGAAAACAGCAGCCAGGCCAATCCAAATGCCAGCAGGAATACGGCAGCATAACGGATCCACATCCTGTAGGCTGTGAAACCGGTCCGGTGAACCCACGGGTAGGGCTGGCTGAAACGTAAAGTGTCATCTTTCAGTTCCAGTTTTTGTTTCAGGCGGACAAAAGCATCTGCTGATCTTTTACCGGCTTTTTCCTGGCGGGTTTCATCCCATATCCTGTAAAACCAGGCCGTGGCATGTTCAGGTTCCTGATCCTGGTTCATCCTGCCGGAGAGTTCCCGTTGCTGTTCCCGGTTCAGCTTGTTGTTCAGGTAAAGGTCCAGCAGTTCCTCAAGGGATAATCGATGCATGTTGATGGAAAGTCTTTTCTATGAATACACCTGTTAAACGGATTTCCGTGAAGGGAAGATGAAGATTTTTTAAAACAAGTAGCCAGTAGCTGTATACTGGTTCGTCCGCTTGGACCTGTAATTATTTTAAAATACAGTCAAGGCAGAACAAAAAGCTCCTTACCTGAATTTGGAAATTATGCTTCATGATGGCTTTCTAATAGCCCCGGAGGGGCGACCTGATTGTAGCAAAAGGAACAACATTGTCTGATTCTCCCCCGCGTCCCGCCATTCGGCGGGACGTATAAAGGATTAATGATGCATTGTCAAGGCATTGCTATACAAAGACTGCTTTATAAGTCCACCCCCTACCCCCGCCAGCGGGGGACATCGCATAAACCGGCCTTTACACAAAACACATTACTTGTGCATTTGCATATTAATATTAAAAGCAGGAGGTTCTTTTTTACTGATAAGCTTGATGAGTAAGATGTCCCCCGCTGGCGGGGGGAAGGGGGGTGGACTTGCAAAGTAGTTTTTAAACTGACATCATTCCATACAGGTTCAAGCGTCCGCCTGGACCTTTATTTATATATTCATTCAATAAATCAACAAATCATTCAATCACCAAATATTAAAAGGGCACAAGCGGACGCCAGTATAGCGACCAGAAGACCAGCAGACCAGAAAAAGTCTCCTAAGTCTTCTAAGTCTCCTAAGTCTTAAGACCAGCAGACCAGCAGACCAGCAGACCAGAAGACTTCCCGACTGCATGACTCCCAGACCAACCCTCACAACAACCACAACCCTCACAACTCTCACAACATCTTCCCCACCTCTTCCCTCAGATAATCCAGCGCATTCCTGATCTGTGTATCCACGGTATTTTCGGAAATCTGCAATTGTTGTGCTATCTCTTTGTACGTAAGACCTTTGTCGCGACTCAGCCTGAAAATTTCCTTTCTCCTGTCCGGCAGCGATTCGATGAGGCTTTCCAGGGTTCCCAAAAATTGCTCTGTTTCATAACCATTTTGATCAGCCATTCCCTGTGAATGATGATTACCGGTTATAAATTCCATGTAAACCCTCTCATTGAATTTTTTCCGCAGGGCATTATAAACCTTGTTTTTTGCGATCTTAAAAAGATATCCGTTGAAGGATTTTTCCTCATCGAGGGTAATGCGGTTTTCCCAGATCTCCATGAAAACGCTCTGAACCAGGTTTTCTGATTCCTCCCTGTTGTTGAGAATCTTTTTGCAGAAATGATAAAGCTTGTTATGATAATGGAGGAAAAGACGTTCAAATGCCTTTGAACTTCCCTGCTTCAGGTAAACAACCAGGACTTTTTCCTCGCCGGGAACCATGGTGACAGATTTAAAACAGTTTCACAACCAAATCATTCAGGCTATCTTTCACACAAAAATAAGAAACTAATTTTAATATTGTCTGGAACAGGATTTAAAGGATGGGAAGGATGGACAGGATGAGAATCTTTGTCTTGAACAGGATTTTAAGGATGGGAAGGATAGACAGGATAATTTTATAATGCCCGTTATTAATCCTGTCCATCATTTACATCCTTTTAAAATAATTGTCTTGAACAGGATTGGAAGGATTGAAAGGATGGACAAGATTATTTTATCCTGTCTATCTTTATATCCTTTAAAATCCTGTTCCAGACACTCTAACCTTCACCACCGCCTTTTTCACCGGCAGCTGCGGACCAATGGCCACGCCGGGCTGATGGGCATCGTGCGGCAGGAATACGGCGAAGGATCCCGGGGTGAGTGAAACATAATCGCCGCAACCCATAAGAAAAAGAATGTCCTTTTCGGGATTGTATTCCTCCGTTACCCGCATATTGGCCAGCGGAGCAAAGCCGATCTTCTCATCACCGGCCAGCAGCAGCTGGATGTCGGCATATACCCGGTGGGCTTCCCAGCGGGCGTCGGAGAGAAGTTTGGTATTGTACTCACTCAGGATGATGTACACATTGTCGCCGTCGATCATGTGCTTTCCCAATGGCAGTGCATTGAGGTCGGTCTGTTGCAGGAAGTCAAAAGCTTTTTCGAAATGATTTCCCAGCTTTTTGTAAATCGCTGCGTTATTCAAAGTGTCTGCTATCATAATGAATAAAATTTAGAGTATTCATTTTCAGGCACACCGTGCCTGTTAGACCATCACTCTTCCTTTCCCTTTGCAGCCGCTGCACCTTCCATCTCCAGTGCCGCCAGGATAAAAGGCCCGGTGGCCTTGCCGTCGTTGACCGATATTTTGGTCTGGTGCACATAATAATCATAGCTTCCGTCCCTGCCATATCCCAGTCCTGCCGTCAGGCAGCATTGCCCCAGCCTGAGGTTGCCGGCTGAATCGGTGGTAACGAAATGCTTCAGGATCCCCCGGTATCCTTTTTCAGCCACTTTGCGGTAGGAATGTTGAATATAGGATTTCCGGGCAGCTTTTGCGAGTGCATATACAAACATGCAGGAAGCGGATGATTCCAGGTAGTTGCCTTCGCGGCCTCCCTGGTCGGTGACCTGCCACCACAGACCGGTATCCTTGTCCTGGTATTGCTTTATGGCTGAGGCGAAACGGTTCAGCACCGCCACCACGGAGTCCCTGCCGGGATGATCCGCCGGGATGTAGTCGAGTACGTCGACCAGGGCCATGGCATACCAGCCCATTGCCCTGCCCCAGAAGCCGGGTGACTGGCCGGTGACCGTATCAGCCCATGCCTGCTGCCGTTTTTCATCCCACCCGTGATAATACAGTCCGGTGACCGGATCGAGGGTATGCTTATGGGCCTGCAGCAACTGGTTGACTACATCGTCGAAAAGCTCCGGTTCCCTGAAAATCTCACCATATTCGGCCAGGAAAGGGCTTCCCATATAAAGCCCGTCGAGCCAGATCTGCCAGGGATAGCGCTCCTTGTGCCAGAATGCGCCTTCCGAGGTCCTGGGATGTTCCTTCATCTGCTTACGGAGCAGTTCGGCTGCCCTCCTGTATTTCTCCTCCCCGGTTTCACGGTACAGGAACAGTACGGCGGATCCTTCCTTCACCTGGTCGATGTTATAGTCGGAAAGCTTATAGCGGTTGATAGTTCCGTCGGCATTGACTGACTTGTCCACCGTTGTTTTGATGTAATCGAAGTATCTGGCCTCGCCGGTGGCACGCCAGAGTTCAATAAAACCCCGTAACACGGTACCGTTGACATAGTTCCAGAACTGGTATTCTGCCGGTTTTTCCCTGATGATGCTCTCCGCCATGGCAACAGCATAGTGAGATGGTTGCTGTGCCTGCAGGGTACCCGCCAGGGCCGATAAAAAGAGCACCCGGCCGCAAAGCAGGGTGCTTTTATGCCATAATAGCCGTTTTAAACGTTTCATTTAATGATGATTAACCTGGTAAAACCTGAAAAACCACTGCCCGATTTAATCGCAATCCCATAATACCCTGCAACGAGATGGGAAATATCGAGCCGGATCAAACGCTGTTGCAGCTCTTTATGAATTTTCTCCAGGTGGACTGTATGGCCGGCAAGATCAATGATCTGAATTTCTGTCGCATCGGGAATATGCCGGCAGTCCACGTTGATGCTTGCCGAGGCGGGATTCGGAAATACCCTCAATCCGGTTTCCGTCGCTTTCTTTTGTATTCCCGTATGCGGTCCCATACCATAGAGGGCTCTGATCTCTGCTGCAGGCAATGCATAGTTGTATAGCCTTACATCGTCAAGTCCACCCTTCAGGTAAGAACCGAAATCCAGGCAATAACCAAAAAAAAGGCTCTCTCCCTGTGAGATATCACCGGTGAAATCATCGGTCTCGCCTGCCGGCATGGTATCGGCATACAGCCTCAGCTTGCCGGCAACGGTATCCCTCACAGCCACCACATGCACCCAGTCGTTGATGACAAAAATACCAGGGGAAGCATTGACTTCGCTTTTCACCGCATCATCGTCAACGGCAAAACGGAAACTGTTTTTTTCGGGTTTGTAATACACCTCGTATCGTTTACCGCTGCTTCCCGATAAGGGGTCCGCATTATGTGAGCCTTTGATGACATAACGATATTCGACAGAATCCACAACCCCGGCCGGATCCTGTTTCATCCAGAAGGAAATGGAAAAAGGCCCGTTTTCAAAATCAAAAACCCAGTTACCAGGGACCTCTGCATACTGGTTAAACCCATTGAACCATAACGCTTTGTTGATGGCCGCGTCGGTAAGATAGCGCGAAACGGTGAGGTTGATCAGGTTACCGTGGTTATTGAATCCGGAGCTGTCCGGCGTGGGTGATCCCTGGTCGAGTTGCCAGTGTCCGACCAGTTGCGGGCCAAGAAAGGGCCGTGTGGTAAAACTCCAGACCGGCCCTTCGGTGATGCCATAGGTGTTTTGTTCATCCACACGCCAGTAAAAGGCAGTCCCGTTTTCCAGGCTGGCTGGTAAATAGACGGGATCAACGATGCTGTCAACATAGGGCGGAGGATTGACAGTCCCGAAATATACCCTGTGCGCGGTGGACCCGATCCCTTTTTTCCAGGAGAGAGCAGCGGAGGTCTTCACCAGTTCCGCGGCATTGGCCGGACTCGGGAAGGATGCCTGCAACGGGAATCCGGTTTCGCTCAGCGTGCCGGTCCCCGACGTATTGGAATAGACCGAAGTGTCGGTGGCGGAGAAGGCCCTGATCCTGTATGTGTATGAAGTTTCAAACTGCAACGCCGTATCATTATAGGATGTCGCATTCTCCGGCAGGGTATCGATCACAGCGTAGTCAGCCGCATCTTTCCTTTCGATAAAAAAACCTCCTTCATTGGATGCATTGTCTTCCCAGGTTAGTATGATGGCCCTGATATCCGAAAGTTCAGCCGTAAGACCGGTAGGAGGACGTATGAAATCACGAAAAGCAACAATGCTGTTAAGGTATTCCTCAAGGTTGGTATAGCCGTCAGTGTTGGCATCTCCGTTCCTGTCGGAAGCATTGTCGGGATTCAGCCCGTTGTCAGTTTCCCATTGATCGGGCATGCCGTCGTGGTCCCTGTCGGATAGCGCCGGGGCTGAGAAAAGCACAGGGTATCCTCCCACGTCATCCTGTGAGTCAATAATGCCTTTACCGGCTCCAAAGGTAGCCCCTCCGTACAGGGCAGTCTTGTTTGCAACCTCCCATACGATGCGGTTGTCGATCGTGTCACGGCGCGGCAGGGAGGCTCCTGCCTGCTGCAAAACCGCGTCATAGGCTTCTTCGGCAGTATGCCGGGTGGTGAAATCAAAGGGGAAGGGGGTGGCGCTTTTGATCTGTGCCTTTACCTCGTCCGTCACACCCTGAACACCGTAGGTCCAGTTGTCGCCGGTGGCATTGGAATTTCCGAATACATAATTGCTGTCGATGTACCAGTTGCTGTAAACCGTTCCCTGCGGGTCAGGCTCAACGATCTTGTAAGATAAGGAACCGGTGCGGGTGGCAGGCCCCGGTTTATAATAATTGGCCACCATGTTGATGCCGGCCTTCCGCAGGTCAAGGTCGCTGGGTTCCCCGCCATAGGCGCTGTTGCCGCCCCAGTTATAGATCACGTTATTCCTGTGATCCACAAACTCATCCCAGTTGGCATAATAGCGGGCCCCGTTGAACCTTGGATTCCGGCTTGAATGATGCGCCAGGAGATTATGATGAAAGCTGGCCTTCGATCCGCCCCAGATTCCGCCATACCCATGTTCTCCCTTGTAATGTACAGAGCTGTAAAGACTTTCAGAGATGATGCACCACTGCATGGTGAAATTATGGTTGCCATAGGCAGAAGCCGTTTCATCCACCGACCAGCTGAACGAACAATGGTCGATGATGATGTTATTCTGATCCCTGCAGGAGAAGGCATCGGCTTCCTGGGCGTTAATATCGCCCAGCCGTGCCCGGATATACCGGATGATGACGTTGTCGGCGTCCACCCTTAAATTATAGCCGGCCAGCGTGATACCGTCACCGGGTGCCGTCTGCCCTGCAATGGTCACATTGTTGTTCCTGATCTGGAGAACCGACTGCAGGTAAATGGTTCCGGATACCCTGAATACGATGGTCCTTGTATTTGAATTCTCAATGGCGGCCCTGAGACTTCCCGGACCCGCCTCATTCAGGTTGGTCACCTCCAGCACGATCCCTCCCCTGCCCCCGGTGGCGTATTTGCCGAATCCCTCGGCTCCCGGGAATGCCGGCTGCTGGGCATGGACAAATCCTGTAAAAAGCAGCACCGCCCCCGAAAGAATTAATCGTTTCATCCTATTCCCTTTCTATAAATAACTCAAATTGACCAATAGACAGCTCTTCAATCTTCAATCTTCAATCTTTGATCTTTGATCTTTGATCTTCGATCTTAGCGTATTTCAACCCTTTTCCCGTTTACGTCATAAATATAAGAATTAATAAAATCAATCTTCCCGGCATTCACCAGCTTAACGCCTTTATCAACGTTTTGAAAGGTGCTGTTGGTAACGGATAACCCGGTTACCGGCTGTTCCGCGTATGCGTTTATCAGTATGGCATACTGGCTTTTACTGCAGGTCATGTGATCGACTGAAATATTCCTTACAACGGGTATATGGGGACCTGTTTCGCGGCTGTAGAACAGGTCGACCAGGATAGCGGCCTCGCCCACCTGTTTGACTTCGATGTTCCGGAGGAAGATGTTTTCCACTATGCCGCCTCTCCTCGAATTCGATTTAATGCGCAGGGCCCTGTCGAGGTTAGGACTGTCCATTATACAGTCTTCGGCAAACACATTGCGCACATTACCCGAGATCTCGCTGCCGATAACGACGCCGCCGTGCCCTTCTTTCATGATGCATTTCTGTATGATGATATTTTCACTGGGTATGTTGAGCCTTCTCCCGTCGTTGTTGCGTCCCGATTTGATGGCGATGCAGTCGTCGCCTGTATTGAAATAGCAGTTCTGTATGAGCACATTCCTCGAGCATTCAGGGTCACATCCGTCATTGTTGGGACCCAGGCTTTCGATGGTAAGGTTCCTGACAATAACGTTGTTGCACAATACAGGGTGTATGATCCACATGGGTGAATTGACGATGGTAACGCCTTCGATCAGCACCCGGCTGCACATATGGGGCTGGATGAAATTGGGACGGAGGTTGTAGCCGTCGCCAAAGATGCGCTGCTGGTAAGGCACATTGTCATCCACCATCCGGGTCAGTTTCCTGTTAGCCTCCGACTGGCTGGGCATGCCTTCCTGCCATTTGATGTCGAGCTGGCCTCCCCAGGGCCCTTTCCAGCTCCACCAGAGCTGGCCCTGTCCGTCAAGTTTGCCTTCACCCGTAATGGCAATGTTGTTTTGCTTATAGGCATAAATGAGGGGTGAATAATTCATGCATTCCATACCTTCAAAGCGTGTATGCACCAAAGGAAGGTATTTGCTGCGGTCGCCCGTGAACACCAGCACTGCCCCCCTGGCGAGGTGCAGGTTGACGTTGCTTTTCAGGTGGACGGCCCCGGTGAGGAACCTTCCTTCGGGAATGATGACCGTGCCGCCGGAATCGTTGTGACAGGCATTGATGGCGGCATTGATGGAAGCGGTGCAATCGGTTTTTCCGTCGTTCACGGCGCCGAAATCGGTGATGGAAAAGGTCGCTGGCGGAAAGACAGGGGGCTGAATACTGTCGAGTATGGCTTCCGCCGTCTTCCACGAAACCGGCACGCCGGCTGTTTGTTCCCCGGCCTGAGCGGCCCTTTTTCCGGCTGAGCAGGAGATCAGGACCGGCAACAGAAACAGTAACAAGGCTGCGCGGAGATCTCTTTTATATTTTATGTATCGGGTCATGTAGATATTGATAATAATTAAATTACATGTTTTTCAGAAAAGGCGGTCAATGAATGTTTTTACACCTTTTATATCTCCTAACAAATTTAATGAATGTAATGATGCTGCAGAACAGTCACACCACCGGAACAGGGTCACCAAAGCCTGTCAGCCCGCCGCGGATTTTTGCCGTAAGGCTCATCCATAAAGGAACACAGGTATTGCGATACCGGCCGGCACCTGACAGTTTGCCCCCCCAATTCCGACAATTTGGATACCCTTTTTGACATTATTTAGCCTTAATTTAGTTCACCAAAAAGTAGTTACTAACCAAAATGAATACACTATGAAAAAACTTTACCTTCTTTTATTCTCCCTGCTGTTTGCAGCCGGTGCCTTTGCACTGGATAAAAAAGTAATGGTTGTCAGCGAAAGACTTCCCGCTGATGATATGATTGTTCAGACAATTATGACTAAAATTGATTCACTGACTGGAGTATCAGTTACCCATGTATCAATGGCTGATGCCGCTACTATGACAGCAGATGATATTAAAGCCTATGATGCATGTGTTATCACTGAAAACGGAGGATCAACCAATATGGCATTTTTTGGTAATGTAGGGTGGCCTATTCCTTGCGTGCATATGAAAGCATACGCTTTCCATAAGAGTACTCCTCCGTTGTATACGTCTCAGACAACCGATGTAAACTGGAGGATTTCAGAAAAAAGCCCTGATTTGCTGCCAGGTGTAACCGAAATGGTTGTTAAAGATAATAGTGATATACTTAAATGTTGGGCTGTAGATCAGGTAGTTGCATGGACAACAGGTTATAACATCAATGAAGCCTTGGGAATCGGTGCATCTGAAGCCCATATACAGGCCTTTGATCTGAAGGAAGCAACGATGACAGATGCCAATGTGCTGGCTGCTGCCAGTGTACTGGCCAATAGTAAGCATGCCGTTGATAACGCTGCCTTTCCGGCAAACCTGAAAACTTTTATGTGGAAAGTTGAAGAAAATGCCACAACAAAAAGGTTAGTTGCCTGGGGAGTGCATCATACTTTCATGGAATTTGCCACGGCAGATTTTTACAATATGCTGAAAAACTCCGTGCTCTGGGTGTTGAAGATGGATTGCGAATGCCCGGGCCAGGTTGCATTGAAAGATGTTGAAACCCGTCCTTACCAGCTGTATCCCAATCCGGTTGAGGACCAGCTGAACTTCAGCGGCGCAGGCCTTATCAGCAACATCGACATCGTTGATGTCACCGGCAAGGTGCTGATTTCTGCCCGGAACGACAATCATTCGTTACTGCAGATCAACACCGCCAGCCTGGTAAAAGGCATGTATTTCGTTCGCGTAAATACCCTGGAAGGCAAAACCTACACAGATAAATTGGTGAAATAGTTTTTTTAGTTAATCGGGAAAGCCGCCGTTCGAAAGAAGGCGGCTTTTTTGTTAAGAGAGAGAGCCTCACCCCCGACCCCTTCTATGTGTAAAAGCAAGTTTCATTGAATTTTTTTTTACTATTAAACAACATTTTCTATAAAAACATCCTTCTATCAGCAGATTCACTAGTGAACTGCAATACCTTGTTTAATCTTTATAGAAAGTGAGCTGTCGCCTCTCAGAAAAGCAGATTCTTAGCAAAGAACTGCAGGGGTCAGGTAACAGTCTCACTTAATAATATGGTTTTTATAGATATATTTAAT
>CAYMJH010000083.1:0-15418 GCA_964390385.1 uncultured Bacteroidales bacterium
ATCATGTCCTGAAAAGCCTGAAGGTAAACTGCCTCGCCTTCGGTTTCATGGAGCCTGAACAGGGAGATCAGGTTTTCAGTGAGCTCAAAAAGCGAATGATTGCCGGCGTTGGCCTTGAGATGCCGAAACGCTTCAGGAAATAACGGGTCAATGGAAACATCGGAAAAGTCAGGAGATTCGAGCAGCGGCACGAAGGTCCTGCCTTCCTCATCGGGCAGCAGGTACCTGGTGAATTCGCTGACGATAAAGTATTTGTTAATCAGGTCTTCGGGAGCGTAAAGATACCGTATGATGCCGACCAGGAAACAGACGGCATGTGAATTGGAAAGATAAAGCGTTTCATCCGAAATGACGTCAAAGGGGTATCGTACCGGTTCAGTTGATTTTTTCAGGCTGAGGAAGAAATCGGTAATGTCTTTTGCCTCCTCATTTTTTCGGGTCAGTATCGCCATGTCGCCGGCCGTAAATCCCTTTTCAAACAATCCGTTGATCAGCTCCAGCAGTTGTTTCTTCATTTCCGTCCCGTAGTCCTCCTTATCCAGGAAGGAAATCCTGACCATCCCTTCCTGCCGGTCAGCCTGGCCGGGCATCTGGGTAGCATCAGTGAAATTGCGGGTTGCCGCTCCGTTCAGTTGCCCGGGCAAGCTGATTCCTGCGTCGCGGCTCTGCCTGTCGAAATGATCCTGTACCAGGCAGGAGGCTTCCCTGAAAACTGTATTATTGAAGCGTATAATGTTGATGCAGCTTCGGTGATTATATTTCAGCGTCCTGTAATCCAGGCTTTGATGATAGAATTCATCGGCAACGGCATGGGCCAGAATTTCCCAGTTACTGTTCCGCCACCGGTAAATCGATTGCTTGACATCACCGACAATGAGGTTATCATAATGCTGAGAAAGGCTGTTGCTGATAAGGGGTTTGAAATTGTTCCATTGCAGCAGGGAAGTGTCCTGGAATTCATCGATCATAAAATGATGAAAGTGATTCCCTGTTTTTTCATATACGAAAGGAGCATCATTGTTGTCGATCACCTGGTTCAGGAAGTATGACGCCTCCGACAGCAGGAAAACGTTATTCTCCCGGCAGTAATCCTGGAGGTGGCCTGAAAGATCGGTGAGAATCCCCAGCGCGTAAAGATTTTTCAGGATCTGTTCTGCCGTAAAATAATCCCTGCTTTCCCTGTCGTAGAAGGCTACCATATCCCGAAGAACGGACAGCAGGCCATCATGACAGGCTTTTTCGATTTCTTCCCGCCGTGCGGAACTTTTCGAATACCAGCCTGATGACGCCTCGGTTGCCTTTCTCACGTATGAATTAGGTGCTGACAGCATGCCTGCCGAAACTTTTTGCAGGAAACCGGCCGGACCGTTGTCGCGCTGAAAAAAGTCGCCGGTTTCCAGTCCGGCAGCCCGGATCCTCTCCATGCCCCCGTTTGCCATCTGCTGTATGGCATGCTCAAATTTCTTTTTGATCCCGGCAAATTCCTGCTGGCAGGCTATCATGAAATCCTTGTCGGCTATCTGATCCGATAATGCATTACTGAAGGTTTTAAACTGTTCATTGAAAAGCTGCCTGCCCAGTTTGGCAATATCCTTCCTGAAATTCCAGCTGCTTCCTTTGTCAATTTTATCGAGTGCAAAATCGGTGAGCCAACGCAGCAAGTGCTTGTTTAAAGAGGTTTCCGCCTGCAACCTGTCGATGGCATCGTCGAGTACTGACTCCGTATCGAGCTCAACAGTGTACCCGCTCTGGATACCCATTTCACGGGTAAATGAACGGATGATCTGCTGAAAGAAGCTGTCGATGGTACCTACAGAGAACCTGGAGTAGGTATGAAGGATCTTTTGGAGGACGGAAGCAGCCCTTGACCTGAGGGCCGGCTCGGTCAAACCCAGCGAGGAGGTCAGTTGTTCCATGTGATGGGAGGGCTGTCCCGACGACAGCCTGAACAGTTCCCTGATCAGCCGGGTTTTCATTTCGGCGGTTGCCTTGTTGGTAAAGGTAACGGCAAGAATATGCCTGAACGATTCTGCATCGCGTAAAGCAAGTTTCAGGTATTCTTCTGTGAGGGTATAGGTCTTACCCGATCCTGCCGAGGCCCGTATGACGTGTAATTTTGCCAGAGGCGGAAAATTTTAAGGAAAATTAGGACAAATTTGATAACAATACCAACAATTAATATGAAAGTCTGGAAGACTGCAAGACTGCAAGACTGCATGACAACAAAAAAAGGGCGATCACAAGGATCGCCCCAACGTTATTCCGTGCGATCACAAAGACCGCCCCTGCATATTTATTCTGCTACTATTTCAAAGGGAATTTCTACCTGGACTTCCTTATGCAATTTTATTTTTGCGTGGTACTTCCCGACTTCCTTTATCAGGTCTTCCCTGAAAGTTATATGCTTCCGGTCGATCTCATAACCTTTTTCCTTCAGTGCTTCGGCAATCTGAATGGAATTGACTGAGCCAAATATTTTGCCTTTGGAACTGGTCTTTGCCCCAATGGTAAGGCTGAGTGTTTTCAGCTTTTCGGCCAGTACTTCGGCTTCCTGACGCACTTTGGCCTCTTTATGAGCCCTCTGCCTGATGATTTCAGCATGTGCTTTTTTGGCGGAAACGGTGGCATTGACAGCCAGTCCTTTCGGGATCAGGTAATTCACAGCGTAACCGTTCCTGACTTTGATGATATCATCCTTATAACCCAGGTTTGCGATATCTTGTTTTAAGATCACTTCCATATTCTTACGCTTTTGATTATTTCAATAAATCGGCAACATAGGGCAGCAATGCCAGGTTTCTGGCCCTTTTCACAGCCACGGCAACTTTTTTCTGATATTTCAGCGAAGTTCCGGTGACCCGGCGGGGCAGAATCTTGCCCTGTTCATTCAGGAATTTTTTCAAAAATTCCGGATCCTTATAATCAATGTATTTGATCTTGTTCTTCTTGAAACGGCAGTATTTCTTTTTCTTGATTTCAACCGTTGGAGGTGTGAGAAATCTTATCTCACTCTGATTGGCGGGTGCTTGTGCATTCATGAATTAGTTCTCCTTTACAATTTCAGCGTTTTCCTTTTTACTTCTTCTCTTTTCACTGAACTCAGCAGCATACTTGTCCATTTTTACGGTCTGGAAACGGATAACACGCTCATCACGCTTGTATTCGGTTTCCAAAACCTGGATAAGATTACCGGGTGCTTTAAAATCAATCAGGTAAAAGAACCCGGTGGATTTCTTGTGAATGGGGTAGGCCAGTTTCCTGAGTCCCCAGTTTTCTTCGTGAACAATCTCTCCGCCCTTGTCGACGATCACTTTTCTGAATTTTTCAACCGCTTCCTTCATCTGAGCTTCAGACAAAACGGGAGTTACAATGAAAACGGTTTCGTAATGATTCAACATGCTTTAATTTTTAATTCAACATTAAAATTTCGGAACGCAAAAGTATTAACTTTTTTCATCTAATCAAATTAATTTTAGGATTTTATATTTTTTAGGCTTCCTTTTCACTTTTATTTATATTTGCCGTCTCGAAACTTCATCGTATGGAGAATTTTTTGGTTTCTGCTAGGAAATACAGGCCTGACACCTTTGATACCGTTATAGGTCAGCCTGTCATTACCGCCACGCTGAAGAGCGCCATTCTCTCGGGCCATCTGGCGCATGCCTATCTTTTTTGCGGCCCCAGAGGTGTCGGAAAAACCACCTGCGCCCGTATCTTTGCCAAGACCATTAACTGTATCAGTCCGGGACCGGATGCTGAGGCCTGCAACCAATGTGAATCGTGCAGATCATTCAATGATTTAAAATCATTCAACATCCATGAACTCGATGCCGCTTCCAATAATTCCGTGGATGATATGCGGAATCTTATTGAAAGCGTCAGGATCATTCCTCAGTCAGGCCGGTATAGCGTGTACATCATCGATGAGGTGCACATGCTGTCGCAGTCTGCTTTCAATGCATTTCTGAAAACCCTCGAAGAGCCCCCTTCCCATGCCATTTTTATCCTGGCGACCACCGAAAAGCACAAGATCATCCCCACCATCCTTTCCCGTTGCCAGATCTATGACTTCAGCAGGATCCGCGTAGAAGACATTGTCGGATATCTCAGGAAAATTGCCGTTAAAGAAGGAGTGGAAGCGGAGGACGAGGCCTTGCATGTTATTGCCCTCAAGGCTGATGGCGCCATGCGCGATGCCCTTACCATTTTTGACCAGCTGGTAAGCTTTTCCCAGGACAGGATAACCTATAAAGGGGTGATCGATACCCTGAATGTACTGGACTTTGAATACTTCTTCAGCCTGACCGATTGCTTCATCAACGGTGATATTCCGAAAGCCCTCCTGAACTTCAATGAAATACTGCTGAAAGGATTTGACGGGCTGAATTTTGTCAGCGGACTGGCCGGCCACCTGAGGGACATCATGGTATCGCGCGATGCCGTTACCCTGCAGTTGCTGGAAGCCGGTGAATCCATTCGTTCAAGATACCTTGAACAGGCACGCAAATGCGAACCTGACTTTCTGTATAAGGCTCTCGATATCCTCAATCATTGCGAGATATCCTATAAATCAAGCAGGAACCAGCGGCTGCATGTCGAAATAGCACTCATCCGGCTGTGTAATCTTTGGGGTGAAAAAAAAACGCCTGACCGGAAATCTGCAGGAGAATTGAACCGGCCAGCAGCGAAAACTGCTCCCAAACCTGAAGAAAAAACAAACGATCCTGAATCCCGTGAGGCCCTCAGGAATGGCCCTGAAAGTCCTGCCGGTCAAAAAGGTATAGACGGTGAGGCTAAAGAGCCGAAGGAAGTTAAGAAAGATCCTCCTCCCTATCCCAAAAAATTCCAGACGGTCTCTATTAAAAACGCCCTCCGGAACCTTGAAAATGGCAGCAACGCCGAAGCTGCGGCTGACGGCCCTGCTGAAACGGAAATGCATTACCCTGAAGAAGAGGTACCTGCCGAACTGCCCATAGCCCCTGAACTGCTGAAAACCTGCTGGAATGCCTACGCTGAATCCATAAAAGAACAGAAACCCAGGTTTTCCGCTGCCCTTAAAAACATCGAACCGGAAATCAGGGAAGGTCAGATCCTCGGGATCTTTTTCAGCAACCAGGCCCAGCTCGATGCATTTTATAAGAACATCAGATCTGATCTTGAACGTTTCCTGCAGCGGGAACTGCAACAGCCGCGCATCCGCGTTGAAGCCGCCATACTGCCTGCGGACACGCAGCAGAAAAAACTGTATACGGCTGAAGAGAAACTGAACTACCTCAGTGGAAAAAATCCCCTGGTCACCAGACTGGTTCAGGACCTGGGCCTTGAACTGGAATAAAGACTGCAGGCTATAGATTGTGGACTGTGGACTGTGGACTGTGGACTGTTTACCAAATACCATCCTATGAAAGGACAGGCAATAACCATACAAAAAGGAGCACTAAAGGTGCCCGATCATCCCATTATCCCTTTTATTGAAGGCGACGGAACAGGGCCGGATATCTGGCACGCCGCGGTGAGGGTCTTTGATGCATCCGTGAAAAAAGCCTACGGTGACGGAAGGTCAATCTGCTGGAAAGAAGTGCTGGCCGGTGAAAAGGCGTTCAGGGCAACCGGTAACTGGCTTCCCGAAGAAACCCTCTCCGTCATCCGCGATCACCTCGTCGCTATTAAAGGTCCCCTTACGACTCCTGTGGGAGGAGGCATACGTTCGATAAACGTGGCTCTCCGCCAGATGCTTGACCTGTATGTATGCCTGAGACCGGTGAGGTATTACAACGGAGTCCCATCTCCCGTGAAAAATCCGGCTACCACCGATATGGTCATTTTTCGTGAGAATACCGAAGATATCTATGCCGGCATTGAATGGATGAACGGCACACCTGAAGCTGACAAGATCCTTGCCTTCCTGCAGCAGGAAATGGGCGTGAGTAAAATCAGGTTTCCCCTGACAAGCTCTGTAGGGATCAAGCCTGTTTCCAAACAGGGCACGGAACGACTGGTGCGGTCAGCCATCCGGTATGCCATTGAAAAGGATTTGCCTTCGGTTACCCTGGTGCACAAAGGCAATATTATGAAATTCACCGAAGGAGCCTTCCGCGACTGGGGCTATAACCTGGCCAAAACCGAATTCGGCGCCGAAGTGATAGAGGAAGGCCCATGGTGCAGGATCAATAAGGCCGGCAGGGAAATCATCATCAAGGACGTCATTGCCGACGCTTTTCTGCAACAGATCCTTACCCGTCCGGCGGAGTACTCCGTTATTGCCACCCTGAACCTGAACGGCGATTATATATCGGATGCCCTGGCTGCCATCGTCGGCGGAATTGGCATCGCACCCGGAGCCAATATCAATTACGAGACAGGTCATGCTGTTTTTGAAGCCACCCACGGCACGGCCCCCAAATATGCCGGCAAGGATATGGTGAACCCGGGATCGGTGATCCTTTCCGGTGTTATGATGCTGGAATACCTGGGATGGAACGAAGCAGCATCGTTGATCGTCAGGGGACTGGAAGCTTCCATTCAGGCCAGGCGGGTTACCTATGATTTTGAAAGACAGATGGAGGGAGCCACCAGGCTGAAATGCTCCGAATTCGCCGATGAGATCATCCGGAATATGGTCTGACAGCAACTTTTTATTGTTATATTTGTTTACTTGAATTGAGTTAATCAAAAAAACACCTTTTATGAATAAGAAAATTGAAGACATTTTAAACCGGCAGGTCGAAAGGGAAGGGTATTCCTCAAGTTTGTACCTTGCCATGGCATCATGGGCTGAAGTTAAAGGGTTGTCCGGTATTGCGGCATGGCTCTATGCCCAGTCCGATGAAGAACGTGAGCATATGCTGAAATTCATAAAGTTCATCAATGAAAGAGGCGGAAATGCTTTGGTGCCGGCATTCAAAAAGCCGGATAAGGAATATAAATCCGTGAAGCTGATGTTCCAGGAAGTCCTTAAACATGAGCAGTTTGTAACAGCCTCCATCCATGAAATCGTCGAACTGTGCAACAAGGAAAAAGACTATACCACGCATAACTGGGTGCAATGGTTTGTATCGGAACAGATTGAAGAGGAAGCCAATGCACAGGAAATTCTTGATAAACTCAGCCTGATGGGAGAGAACCTCTATGTTTTTGACCGTGATATCATGAAACTTCGTGATGAAGATTAGGGAAAAGAGAACCGGTAGCTAGTAGCCGGTAAACCCCCATGAACCGCATCGACAGGATATCCGCCATCCTCATCCAACTGCAGACTAAAAGATATGTCACGGCAGGCGAGATCGCCGAACGGTTTTCCATTAGCAAAAGAACCATATACCGTGACCTGAAAGCACTGGAGGAGGCCGGTGTTCCGCTTGGCGCCGAAGCCGGCAGGGGATATTTCCTGGTCGAAGGTTATCATCTTCCCCCGGTGATGTTCACGCCCTATGAGGCCAATGCTTTGCTGATGGCCGGCAAGATGGTGGAAAAATTTACCGACAGGTCAGTTAACCGCCAGTTTGAATCAGCACTTTTTAAAATCAAGTCGGTGCTGCCCGACAGGGAAAAGGAGTTCCTGAACGGACTTCAATCCGTTATCCAGGTTTTCCATGCTCCGGCCATGGAATCTTCACCGGGATTTCTTTCGGATATCCAGCTGGCCCTTGCGCAGCAGAAAACACTGATGATTGATTACCGGTCTCAATACAGGGATGAACATACTAAAGACAGGGTCATTGAGCCCCTCGGGATCTGCTTCTACACCATGAACTGGCATCTCATTGCCTGGTGCAGGATGCGTGAAGAATACCGTGATTTCAGGATTGACCGGATCAAGGCCTTAAAAATCAACGATGAACTATTCGCTCCCGGGAAAAGAATTACCTTGCGGGAATACCTTGCACAGCTGTCAGATAAAACAGAGCTCACGGAGGTGATCCTGCGTGTTGACGGACCCACAACAGCTATTCTGCAGAACATTAGGTTTTACTATGGCTTTGTCAACGAGGAGCAGGCGGGTGATAAAACCGACATGGTCTTCATGTCCGGTGACCTGAACTATTTCGCACGGTGGCTGCTGATGTTTGCCGACGGACTGGAAGTGCTGAAACCGCAGGAACTGAAAAAAAGGTTGCGTGAACTGATCGGGGAAATAACTTTGAAACAAAAACCAGGATAAAAGAACAAAGAACAAAGACAATGTAGATGTTCAACACTGCTTTCGTTTGCTGTTTGTCGCTATGAAATACAGCCGGAGAAAAATAAAATTTGTATTTGCACTCGCATCTGTTTTCATCGGGTCTGATCTGTTCAGTCAACCGGAATCTATCAGCTTTACACGACTGGATATCAACAACGGCTTGTCGCATAACCAGATCAACAGCATCTTTAAGGACAGCCGGGGATTTATGTGGTTTGGCACCATGTCGGGACTGAACCGGTTCGATGGCTATACCTTTAAAATATACCGTCACGATCCGGATGATTCATCCTCCATCAACGACAGTTATATCAATACTATCGGTGAAGACCACCTGGGCAGGCTTTGGATCAGTACACGAACGGCATACTGCCTTTATAACGCTGAAACGGAATCTTTTTCCAACGACATTCCCGGTTATCTCGCAGAACTGGGACTTTCTGCCGGTACCGTTGCCGGAATGACCCGCGATAACAGGGGAAGACTGTGGCTGACGCTTGACAATGCCGGAATGGCAGGTTTTGATCCGGCCGCCGGATCCGTATTAAGACTGAATCATGATCCGGATGACAGCCTGTCTTTGGTTTCAAACGACATTTCTTCTTTTATTCAGGATCCTCGGGGTGATTACTGGCTTATTACGCATAACGGCATTCTGCAATGCATTGACGGAAAAAGCCTGAAACGGGTGTATAAGGATTTCAGGATATACCGTGAAAAGGGAGAGCACTGGATGCAATACCAGTTATTGGCCGATCGCGACAATGATCTTTGGATCTATGCCTCGAATTACTCCAGCGGTGCTTACCTGCTGCATACAAAAACGGGGGAACTGCAGCAGATCAGCAGGGAATCAGGCAGCTACCGCCTGAACAACAATACGATCAAAGGCATTGTGGAGGATGACAGGGGATTGATCTGGATCGGAACCGATCATGGCGGCATTAATCTTATCGATAAGAAAAACCATACCGTCAGTTTTCTCGTGTCCAATCCCTATGACGACAGAAGCCTGGGTCAGAACAGTATAACGTCGCTATACCGCGATAATACGGGCATCATATGGGCCGGAACTTTCAAGAAGGGAATCTGTTACTATCACCCTGATATCATAAGATTCGGGCTTATCAAGCACCAGTCTCTCAATCCTTCCAACCTGGGTTATGACGATGTGAATGCTTTCTGTGAAGATGACAGGGGAAATCTCTGGATAGGGACCAATGGGGGAGGATTGATTTATTATGACAGGCCGACCGGCAGATTTGCCCATTACCGCCATATACCTTCCGATCCAAAAAGCCTGAGCAATGATGTTATTATCAGCCTATTTATCGACAGCCGGAAGAAACTCTGGATCGGCACATTTTATGGTGGCCTGAACTGTTACGACGGACAGACTTTTCACCATTACCGTCACGATCCCCTGAATACCTCGAGCCTTGCCGATGACCGTGTATGGGCCATGCATGAGGATGATCAAAATCGTTTCTGGGTCGGGACGCTGGGGGGAGGACTCGATTTACTCGACAGGTCAACCGGCAGGTTTAAGCATTATAAAAGTACGGATGCCAATTCCGTCGGATCGGATTTTATTGTTTCCATCATCAGGGATAAGGAACAAAACCTTTGGATCGGAACTGCAGTCGGAATCAGCATACTGGACAGGAAAAGCGGTATCTTCAGGCACCTGTTAAGAGTCCCCGGGGATACGGGAAGCCTGAGTAACAACAATGTAACGGCACTCCTGTGTGACAAGAGGGGATGGATCTGGGCAGGCACCCGTGAAGGATTGAACCTCTATGACCGCCAGCGGTCCACATTCATAAAGATATCACACGCAAATGGATTACCGGATAACACCATCCTTTCCCTGCTCGATGATGAGGAGGGAAATTTGTGGCTGGCCACATCACAGGGACTTTCCAATATCATTATTGACCCGGGATCGACGACTGACCGTTTGATCTACCGGATTATGAACTATTATGAACCTGACGGATTGCAGGGTAAGGAATTCAATGAGAGGTCAGCCTGCAGGACCCGGAACGGAGAAATGCTTTTCGGGGGAGCTAAAGGATTCAATATTTTTAGGCCACGGGATATCAAAATGAATACGCGCAAGCCTGAAATCGTTTTCACCGGACTGGAGATTTATAATAATCCGGTGAAGGTGAATGAAAAGATCAACGGAAGGATCCTGCTGAAGAAATCTGTTGCTGCCCATGAGGAGATCGTCCTGAAGTATCATGAAAATATGTTTTCATTGGAATTCTCTGCACTTGACTATTTTCAGCCCCTGAAGAATAAATACAAATACAGGCTCGAAGGTTTTAATGACAGCTGGATGGAAAGTGATGCCTCACTCCGGAAAGCTACCTATACCAATCTTGATCCCGGAAGCTATGTGTTCAGGGTCATTGCCTCCAACAACGACGGGCAATGGAATGAACAGGGAGCCAGCATCAAAATCACCATACGTCCTCCATACTGGAAAACCAGGGCAGCCATTGCCTCCTATTTTGTCATGGTATCCTTGTTACTGCTGTTATTGCGGTTTATCATCCTGGAACGTGAAAGGATGAACTATCGCGCACAGCAGGAAAGACAGGATGCTGACCGCAGGCATGAGATCGATATGCTCAAGATCAAATTTATAACCAACATAAGCCACGAGTTCCGGACGCCTTTGTCGCTGATCATTACCCCCCTCGAGAAGATCCTGAAAAATACGGATAGGACGGAACTCAAAAACCAGTTGTTGTTTGTATACCGGAATGCCAGGCGCCTGCTGAACCTGGTGAACCAGCTGCTGGATTTCAGGCGGATGGAATACCAGCAGCTGAGGCTTTATCCTGCCCTGGGCGATATCGTTGGCTTTGCCAGGGAAATAACGCATTCCTTTTTTGATATGGCAGAGAAAAAGAGCATCACACTGCAGTACCAGTCGGATGCTGAGAGCCTTCCCACTTTTTTCGATCATGACAAGGTTGAAAAGATCATTTTCAACCTGCTTTCAAATGCCTTTAAGTTTACGCCTGAGAAGGGGACGATAACCGTGGCCCTGACACACCGGAACACTGCAGCCGGTCCCGGGGGGAACGGAGATCCGGTGACAGGCTGGGTGGAACTGAGCGTCAGCGATACCGGCATCGGCATTCCAAAAGACAAGCAGGAAAAAGTCTTTGAACAGTTTGTCCAGGGCGACAATTCCCAGGTGCTGATCAACCAGGGCACAGGCATCGGTTTGTCGCTGGTAAATGAATTTGTCAAGCTGCACAAAGGAGAGGTACGACTGGAAAGCGAGGTAGGGAAGGGGAGCCGCTTTACCATATTGCTACCGGTACTGACAGAATCGGGATGGGCTGAACTGCATGCCCGGGCTAAACCCAGGGCCGGTGACATACCAGACCTGCCGGGAGAGACGAACGGGGATCAGCAGCATAAGGACAGACCTAGTATTTTGATCGTTGAGGACAACGATGATTTTTTGTTTTACCTCAAGGATAACCTGAAGGCAAGATATACCATACTGGAGGCTTCGGACGGTATTGCAGGACTTAAAAATGCCAGGGAAAAAACTCCTGACCTGATTGTAAGCGACATCATGATGCCCGGAATGGACGGCATTGAATTGTGCCGCTCCGTTAAAAACGATAAACATACATCTCACATACCGGTTATCCTCCTTACGGCAAGAACCTCCGAAACCCAGCGAATGGAAGGTTTTGACACCGGGGCTGATGAATATATTACCAAGCCGTTCAGTTTTGAATTGCTGGAGTCGCGGATCAAAAACCTGATCCATCAACGGGAGTTGGTCAGAAAGTCATTTCAGAAGAGATTTGAACTTACTCCCTCGGAAATCAAGGTTACTTCACTGGATGAAAAACTTATACAGAAAGCCTTGAAAATCGTGGAAACGAATCTTGCCAATCCGGGCTTTTCAGTTGACCAGCTGGCCAGGGAGGTCGGTATGAGCAGGGTTCATCTTTATAAGAAGCTCACCGCGCTGACCGGAAAGTCCCCCATTGAATTTATCCGGATTATCCGGCTGCGAAGGGCAGCCCGCCTGCTTGAAAGGAGCCAGTTGTCAATTGCCGAAATTGCCTACCAGGTCGGATTCAACAATCCGAAATACTTTGCCCGATACTTCAAAGAAGAATACAAAATGCTGCCTTCGGAATACAGTAACAGGAATAAGGTCAGCGAAGCCGACCCTTTCTCTTCCATTTCGCATGAGCAATAGATTTACGGGTTCTTAACAAACGATACCCTTATCTGAAAGATTCAAATCCCGGCTGTTTCCCAGGGATAGTTTACTTTTGGGAAGTTAAGAAATGGTTAAGTCTTCTTGCGTTGAATCCTGCCGATCCGAAAAAACGTTACCGCGCCATCCTGATCCTCGAGATCATGCTGGCTACCCTGATAGCAGCTGCCATTACGCTGTTGATCATGCTTTGATAAAAAGCGGAAGATCCTGTCAGGCCAGTGCAGTTTGCCTGTTGTCTTTTAACCTGTAACCCTGGAAATAACTAAATACTGGTGCTTATGAACTACATGCTGAAAAGAATCAGAACAATGGCCGGAAGGACGGCCGGGACAAAAATCCTGAAGGTATTGCCCCCTCTGTTATGGTTGATACTGCTGACGGCGGGAATGGCGGAAAACCTCTGCGGTCAGCCGGCTGCCAGGCAAATCACGGGCACGGTGATTGCAGCTGACGACAACAATCCCATCCCGGGTGCCAACATTGTCATCAAGGGCAGCCAGACCGGAACCGTGACGGATCTCGAAGGGAAATTCTCCCTTGTTGCGGCAGACGAAGATGTACTGGTGATCACCTTTATTGGATATGCACCGCAGGAGGTGAAAGTTGGCAGGCAGACATCCGTCAATATTCGGCTGATCACTGAGGTCACAAAGCTGGATGAAGTGGTAGTGGTAGGTTACGGCACTATGAAGCGAAGCGACCTTACCAGCGCCGTGGTGTCTATCGGCGCTGATGAGATCAAACAGACCGTCGGTTCTTCGTTTGACCAGGCATTGCAGGGCAGGGCAGCCGGTGTTTTTGTTACCCAGAACACCGGGGCGCCGGGTGGCGGAGTGTCGGTTCGCATCAGGGGTATTCATACCCTCCGGGAAAATAACGAACCCTTGTACGTGATCGACGGGGTTCAGGTTGAAGGGCATACCGGCGATATTACCTATAACAACAGCATCGGTAATATCCTTTCCACCATCAATCCTGCCGATATTGTCGACATGCAGATCCTGAAAGATGCTTCGGCCACTGCCATCTACGGTTCCCGCGCTGCTAACGGCGTCATTATCATTACCACACGGAAGGGCAAGGCGGGAGAGTCAAAGATCAGCTATGAAGGTTCTTACGGGATTCAGCAATTGCCTTATTACATCCCCACCATGAACCTGCGTGAATTCGCCGAATACCGAAATTCAAAGCAGGCAGTGCTGGGGCACGGCAGCCGTCCTGAATGGCAGGACCCTTCGATACTTGGCGAAGGCACCAACTGGCAGCAGGAATTGTTCCGCAATGCACCCATGCAAAGCCATCTGATTTCCGTTTATGGCGGAAGTGATAAGACCACCTTTGCCATTTCAGGCGGTTATTTTGACCAGGACGGGATTGCAACGGGATCGAATTTCAAACGGCTCAATGTGAAATTATCGGTGGAGAATAATGCCCGCGATTGGTTGAAAATAGGAACCAATATCCTGGCCAATCAAAGCAAACAGGTGATTACGGTGGAGGACCAGGGTGTAATCAGTACTGCACTGGAACAGACCCCTGATGTACTGGTAAAGAATCCGGACGGATCCTGGGCCGGACCTGAATCAAATATATACGGTACCTATGTCACCAATCCGATAGCCATAGCCATGCTGAAGGAAAACGAAAGAAAAAACTCACAAGTCATGGCCAATGCTTATATCGATATCACGTTTTTCAAGGATTTTGTATTAAGGAATGAGGTTGCAACGAATATATACTATGCCAACAGTTACAGTTTTACCCCCACTTATGAGTTCGGTGAGTATGTAAAGAATGTGATCGCCAGTTCATCCAGGGGTGTTAATAACGGTCTTTACTGGAGTTTTTATACCTCTCTCCGGTACAGTCACCGGTTCTTCGAAAAGCATGATCTTGCTGTAATGGCTTTGCATGAAGCCATTGAAAACCGATGGGAAGGTATTTCAGGTAGCCGGACCAATTTTTTTACCAATGCCATACACGAACTGGATGCCGGCGACAGTGAAACGGCAAAAAACGGAGGTTTTAAAGGAAGTAGCGCACAAGAATCATACCTCGGGCGGTTGAACTATACCTTTGCCGATAAATACCTGCTGCAGGTAACCGTCAGAGCCGATGGTTCCGCAAAATTCGGACCGGATAAGAGGTGGGGCGTTTTCCCCTCCTTTTCACTGGCATGGAAAATTGGAGATGAAGCGTTCCTGGACAACATTGAGCAGATCAACAACCTGAAATTAAGATTCAGCTGGGGGCTGATCGGGAATTCAAGCAGTCCCGATTATGCCTATGGTTCCCCGCTCGGCAACCGTTCGACGGTATGGGGGACAGGTGTACTCCCGCAGCGACTCAGCAATCCTGATATCCAATGGGAGGCAACGCGGGAAACCAATATTGGTCTTGATCTGTATATGTTCAATAATCGCATCGAATTTATTGCCGAAGCTTATAAAAAGAACACCGATAATCTTTTGCTGCCGCTTCCCTTACCTGCCTATGCCGGTGTGGTGGGAGGCGATTATACCGGGGCTATTGAGCCTCCTTATGTCAATATCGGTGCCATGGAAAACAAGGGGATTGAATTCACTTTGAATACGGTCAATGTTGAACGGGGTGGATTTCAATGGCAGACCGGATTGGTTTTCACTTTATACCGCAACAAAGTGCTTGAATTGACCACCGATAATGCCGTGGTTGACGGCATGATGGGGACATCACTGATCACCCGCTCGCAGGTTGGCAATCCTGTCGGCATGTTTTACGGATATGTAGTCGAAGGTATGTTTAATACTGAAGAGGATTTCTACCGGAAGGATGCTTCGGGAAATTTTGTATTGGATGATTTTGGTAACAAAGTGCTGGTCGCCCTGCCTGTGGATGCTTCCAGCGTTAGCGTGAGCCGTGTATGGGTAGGGGATTATAAATTTAAGGATGTCAACCAGGATTCCGTTATCGATGAGAATGACCGT
>CAYMJH010000084.1:0-15141 GCA_964390385.1 uncultured Bacteroidales bacterium
CAGCACCTGCGGTGCCAAAAAATGAAGGATATAACGCTCATAAAGACATCAACAGGCTTTGTTCATTATTCATATTATATTGTTATTTAATTAGTTAACGATGAACGTAATAATAAACCTAACCTGATTTATCTATTAACAATATTTTTCTATATAAGAGCCTAAAAGGTCAGCAATCCACAAAAATCTGTCAACCCGTAAATCTGTCAACTTGTAAATCTGTCAACTTGTAAATCTGTCAAATCTCCTTCACCCGGTTAAACCCGATGGCTTTGAGCAGCCACCGTGGCAGGGCCTTTTCCGGATCCCTTTTCCGAAGATTCAGGTACCAGCCTATCTTTTTGATCAAAGGGATTTTGTAGGTTTCCACAAATTCGATCAGCGTTCCATCCGGATCTTCGGTGTAGGCAAATGAGCCCGCTGCCTCGCCCATATCGAAGTCCTTGTCTACATCTACGGTAAAGGGGCATCCTTTTGACCGGCATTCTTCCCTCAAGAGCCCCATTCCATGTATATCATAGCAAAGGTGAATGAATCCCAGATCTCCCCAGAACCTGCCGTTGAAGATTTTCTGCGGTTGCCGGTCAAGGACCTGCACCAGTTCGATCTCGCTTGATCCGAAGATGGGACTGAAGGCTCCTGCACGGGGCTGGCTATGTTTAAGCAGCATCCTGCGTATCTTTGACTTTCCTCCCGGCAGTGTTTCGAACTCACCAAATACGGCTGTTTCATCGAAGATTACCGTGTCGTAACCCAGGATGTTGCTGTAGAACTCCTTTGCCTTTATGATGTCAGATACCCCGATAATGGCGCCGTATGCAGCCCCGGTTGGCTTTTTTTCATCCCTGAACCATTCATCGCCGGGCACCAGCTGAAATATATTGCCATAGGGATCTTTAACGTAAAAATGCTCCTTACCTCCCGGATCGGTAAGCAGTTTGCTTATCATTTCAACGCCGTTTCCTTTTAAAAAATCATAGGTCGCTTTCGCGTTACGGCATTTGATTTTGGCAGCAAACAATCCCAGGTCACCAAGCTGAATGGTAAAATCAGGAGGCTGGGGTTTGCGTTCAACGTATTGCCAGATTTCAAATCCGCCACCTCCCTGCAGGTTAAGGGCGAGAACAGCATGCCTTTTCTGCGGTTTCCCTCCCGTGTATGGAAGCATGAACTCAGCTACGGAGTTGTCGTCAAACATCTTGATATCCGTGCCAAAGTTACGGTTATACCACTTCCATGCTTCTCTGAGGTTGGATACTCCAATTCCGATCTGTTGTATGCCGCTGATTACTTTTTCTTTCATAAGGTTTTGTGTTATGGTATGAATGGCTGCTTCGACATATTCATGCATTGTATCGCTCTGATCAGGTAGGACTGGTTTTTCGGGCAATCCAGTAATACAGGGGAGGTATGAATTTTTTCATGGTATAAAGAAATCTTTCTCCGGTTCCCATCAGCAGTTCTTTTTTGTTTCGCTCAATGGCTCTGAGAATACGCTTTGCGCATAGTTCAACCGGTATCCCCCTGGCCTGCCCAGGATCCATGAGACCGTATTGTTTGCCGTCTTTGGTTATGGAATTTACGGACACGTCGGTCCTTACGCGTCCGGGGTAAACCAGGGTAACCTTAATGTTCTGATTCCACAGTTCCAGTGACAACGTTTCAAAAAAACCTCGCAAGGCATGTTTTGCCGCGGCATAGGCCGAACGCATCGGGAAACCATATAATCCGGTCATACTGCTGATGGCAACCAGATGGCCTCCGCCCTGTTTCACCATAAAAGGCAGCATTGCCTTTGTCAGTGTAACGGCTCCGAAAAAGTCTGTTTCAAGGATCGTCCGGTCAACTTCCACCGGTGTTTCAATGGCCCAGGACCGCTGACTGATGCCGGCATTGTTAATCAGGATGTCAACACGCTCAAAGGTGCTGATAACCTTTTCGACAGCCTTATCGATTGCATCGCGTTTAGCCACATCCATGGATACAATGGTCGCACTGCCGGGTGTGATTGCTTCCAGCCGCTGTTGAAGTTTATTGAGTTTTTCAGTATTCCGGGAGGAAAGAATGACGCGGGCGCCGGATTGCACCGCAAGGACACTGAGTGCTTCTCCAATGCCTGAAGATGCTCCTGTTATCCATATTGTTTTATCTTTGATCTTCATGGTTCAGCTTTCTGTCGGTGATCTGGTTCATTTTTTCGATTATGGCCTTGCGTACCCCGGTTAAGTTTCTGATCACGGGATTTCCTGCCAGGTTCATCCTGAAAAACCGTAACCGGGAACGAATCTTTTTAAAATGGATAAAGTAACCATAAGCAGCCATCCCTGACAAAGGCAGCGATAGCAAAAAGGCGATACGGAGCCAGCCGTTATCGATAATTATAAATCCCGGAATCATCAGCAATAAATACATAACCGGGAAAAAAATCATGCCCAGGACAAATTTAAAAGTGCTGTGCATTTGCGGGTCCTTGACCTTTGCTCTGGCGATGCGCACGGGGATGGCAAAGGGGACAATATTGGCAAGAAAGCCGTATACGAATACCGGGAGTGCCATGATCAGCAACAGTGAACCTGCCAGCAGGACAGGCATTGAAAACCTTCCTTTTGCTATGACCCAGTCCCTGAAATCAAATTCCTTCATCAGATGCTGATATTCAGTCATTTGCTCATTCAGGGCTGCTATTTCCTCCGGATTAGTCTCCAGCGTGCGATCCAGGCGTTCAATCATTGTCTTGTCAGCTTTAAACCGGCTGGCAAGGGAATTATTCCTGATCCCCAGTTTTCTGCGCATCGTTGCATTATAGATCACCCTTAGATTCATATACAGGTCGTAATATTCGGCCGGCCTGATATGGATCATAAGCTTTTCAAGCTCTTCTGAGAGCCGGTCGCGCAAATAGTTTATGGCATCAACCGGATTGTTTTTCCATAAGGGATAGATTTCAGACATTTCGATGGGCGTTCCGTAATTGATGAACAGGGTGGAGCGGAACTTCTGATAATGGCTGTAATCAATACCCACAGGGACTAATTTTACTGCTTTTTCCTGCCCGTAGATTTCCTGTGCCATAAAGGCGATGCGGAAAATACCTTTCACCAGCGGTCTGAGTTTTCTTTTGTCCCCATGGTTCCCTTCCGGGAAAATACAGAGCGGATTAAGCCTGTTGTGAATGACCTTGAGGCTTTTCTCGAATATCTCATCATTTTTTCTCACATTGCTGATGCCGTCCCTGATCCGGAATACTGGCATAATATTCAGGTATTCCAGGAAAGCGATCATTTTCCTGCCCCTGAATATGTCGGCCCGGGCAAGGAAGACCGGTTGCAGCCTGGTATCATAAACGAATGCAAGCGCATCCATCAGCGCATTCTGATGGTTTGGAGCAAGCAGAAAGGGACTCTTCAGGGGAAGGTTCGACCGGTTTACGGATTCAACCTTTCTGAAATACAGCCAGTAAGAAAGCTTCATGTATTGCTGCAGAAGCCAGTATCTCAGCGACCATTGATCGATGCTTTTATAGCCGAACACGTTTTTAATATCAAATAATGGTTATACAAGATATAAAAAAAAAAGACAGCATGGATAGGTTTAACAGCCTTCTTCCTTTAGTTATCAAGGAATAAAACCCATTGTTAGGGTTGTGCTGTTGCTTTTACTGTATCCATGATGCAATATAGATTGATGTCATTCAGCTTTATTGAATCGTTTGGTTATAAAGGGCTCTAATATAATAAAAAAACGATTTATGAATTTTTGATTACTTTTGTTCTCAAGAACCTAAATATTATCATTTCAACGATTATGATCCCTGACTTTTTTAAACCGATCGGTGTCGGATCCCTGGAACCGAATTTTTTCAATAAGATCGGAGATGAATGGATGCTGATCACAGCCGGTACGCCAAACCATTTTAACACCATGACGGCCAGTTGGGGAGGACTTGGGATCCTGTGGAACAAGCCTGTGGCCATTTGCTTTATCAGGCCTCACCGCTACACCTTTGAGTTTGCCGAAAAACAACATTATTTTACCCTGAGTTTCCTGGGGGACAAATACCGGAACATCCTTAATTTTTGCGGGAACCACTCCGGCAGGGATTCCGACAAGATAGCGCACACAGGTCTTTTGCCTGTGCAACTGGGACCTGAAAGCATTTCATTTGAACAAGCCGAATTGATCTTTGAATGCAAAAAGATCTATGCGGATTTTATTGAACCGGAAAACTTTGTGGTTCGCGATATCATAGCCAGTCATTATCCCCGGCAGGATTTCCACCGGTTTTATATCGGGGAGATCGTTAACTGTTACAAGAAGAAGAGTGAAAAGGTGAAATAGTGAAACGGTGTAAACTCTACTAAATTCTAACTTCTAAATTCTATCTTCTTTCTCTAAACCTCCTCCTCCCCCCTCTCCACCTTGTGAAACTTATCGGACAAATAGGCCAGCAGCCGGCTGAACTTGGCCATGGCCTCTTCTGTATCCTTATTGATATTCTTTTTTTTGAGACGCAGCAACAATAATCCATACAGCGCATCCAGACAAGCTTCCACATCGCTGATATTGGAGGAAGGCAGCTTGCTTTTGAATTCCCGCAGGGGGACGACGGCTGCCGTGTACAGGCTTTGATACCTGACTTCCTCCCTGCTGTTGAGCAACCGCAGGTGAAGATCATTCATTTCGCGGACCAGTGAAATTAAAAAACTGAGATGACCTTTTTCACGCACGCCTTCTTCATGCATCATTAAAATGAGGTTGACATACCAGTCCTTTATTTCCTCTGCCATACGTCCTGTCTGATTGAATTTATTCACATAATTCTTCTCCAGCAGGTTGATATTGAAATTGCAGGCCCTGATGATATCCTCAACCTGCCACATATAGAGCAGGTATTCAGCAATATTGGATTTCCTTTTTTCCCGGGCAATGAGCATTATGTTATTTTTTAAGAATAAAGAGCATAGAGCATAGAAAAAAGAACAAAGATCAAAGATCAAAGACTTTCCGACTTATTCCCCGATCACCCTGTCAAGCAATCTTCTGTCTCTTTTTGTCGGCCGGCCTGCACCCCTTTCGCGGGTATAGAAAACGTCATCCCTGACGTTGAGTTTGGCAAGTTCCTCAGCCGATGTCAGGTCCTCGAGAAATTCAGGCACCCGCTGCGCTGAAACACGGTTCTCAAGTAATTTTTTTACCTTAAAGGTATAAACCACAGGCAGTTTTCTGACCAGGATAATATCACCGGTTTTAACCGTATGGGAAGGCTTTACAGGCATCCCTTCCATGATGATGCGCCCTTTTTTACAGGCTTCCGCTGCAAGACTTCGGGTTTTATAGGTCCTCACCGCCCACAGGAATTTATCAATCCGGTGCTTGTCTGATGGAATCATGGCTATAGGGCTCTCTAAAGTATTTATATCAACCTGCTGTCAGGCCGTACCAAATAATTGTCGAAGATAAGATTTTGAAATGATTTTAGGGATGAATAAAAGGCTAACCCTGTATTTTTTGCCGGGTGATGATGAAAATCACCGGTAGGTATGATGATGATCTATGAAATATCTATTATCTTGACATACTGTTTTATAGCAAGCTGAAAACCGATGCTATGGTCAAAGAAATTTCAGCAAGTTTTTATGATAGGATATTGATTTTTAATCAAATAATTAAATTTTATGAAAGGTTTAAATGCGCTTAAAATAGGCACAAGGTTAACCTTTGCCTTTCTGCTCGTTATTGTGCTTTTATTGCTGAACAACGTCTTTACCTATTTCAACATACGCGATATGCAGCACAATGCAAGCTCAATATACAATGTCAGGCTGCTGAGCATCGACAGGCTTATCGAAGCCGACAGGGATGCCTATCAGTCCAGTATCGCCATAAGTTATTTGCTGAATCCTCAGATTGCCGGCAATGAATCACAAAGGAAAAGCAACATGCTGGCAGTGAATGAAAATCTGTTGCAGGTCAACGAACGTTTCAGGGTTTTCATTAATATCTTCCTGGAAACCGGCGCGGAGAAAACAAAGCATTTCGATGATTATGAAGAAAATTATGCCGCTGTTATGCGGTTGACGGGAGAAATATTGAATGCACTGGAAGCCGGCAACACTGCAGCTGCCACCGGCCTTTATTTTGGTGAGTATGCACGGCATTTTGATATCATGCGTGAGGCCATGAACCAGCTTACGGATATCAGTCTTGCCGATGCGGAAAAGGAATATATGGAAAGCGAGGTCTATGCGCGTAAGATCTTCATCAACAATGGTATCATTATGTTCTTCATCCTGTTGGTTTTAATCCTTACCGGTACCTTAATTACACGAAGCATTACCCGGCCTCTTCATGAAACCGTGGATATAGCCAACCGCATTGCCACAGGTGATCTGATGGTAGCCATCAGGGAGGAGGGAAAGGATGAAACGGCTCAGTTGATGAAGGCAATGAAAAACATGGTTGAAAAGCTCAAATCCATCGTTATGGGAATCATCAGCAGCTCGGAGCATATTGTTCAGGCCAGCAGCCAGCTGAACGCAGTTTCGGTTCAGGTCTCCCAGGGGGCTTCTGAACAGGCTTCGACCGTTGAAGAAGTTTCCTCTTCCATGGAACAAATGCTGGCCAACATCCAGCAAAACTCGGAAAATGCCGTTGAAACTGAAAAAATTGCATTATTTTCCGTTGATGGTGTAAAAAAAGGCAATGTGTCGGCAGCGAATTCTTCACAGGTCATGCTAAAAATATCGAGGGAAATAGGAATAATCAATGAAATTGCGTTTCAGACCAATATTCTTGCCCTTAATGCTGCTGTTGAGGCTGCAAGGGCGGGAGATCACGGAAAAGGATTTGCCGTAGTGGCGGCTGAGGTCCGCAAGCTGGCAGAAAGAAGCAAACTGGCAGCGGAAGAAATAATCAAAGTTTCGAAGGAGGGAGTAACCGTATCTGAAAAAGCCGGGCAACAACTGGTTGAAATCGTCCCCCAGATCGAAAAAACGGCTAAGCTGGTCCAGGAGATCGCTGCAGCCAGTGCTGAACAGAATATAGGGGTAGGACAGATCAATAATGCCATTCAGCAGCTCAATGAAGTGACCCAGCAGAATGCTTCCATCTCGGAGGAAATGGCCGGCAGTTCAGAGGAGCTTTCAGCCCAGGCTGAGCAATTAAAGGAAATGGTGCAGTTCTTTACGGTGGGAGAGAGAAAGACCGGATCTGTCAGTGCGAAAGAGAAATTTATACCGAAAGAAACCCGGACAACCGTCGGCAAACCGGTTTTAAAATCAGCCATTGCAAAGATAACGGATGAAAAGGATAACGATTTTGAGAAGATCTTTTAATCATTAAAGCCAATGAACATGAATCAGCGCAGGTTTCTCCTGTTTTGTTTTTTATGCGTAGTGCCGTCCGTTTCACGGGCGCAATTCAAACTCAGCGCCGAAATACGCCCCCGGTCGGAGTACCGGCATGGCTACAAAACGCTTCCGGCTGATACTGCTGCCCCTGCCTGGGTAACCGGACAGCGCACCCGGCTGATCCTCGACTACCAGACTGAAAAGGTCCGCACTTCCGTTTCTCTCCAGGATGCCAGGATATGGGGTGAAACGCCTGCCAAATCAGATGTTTCTTCCATCCATCTTTTTGAAGCCTGGGTGGAACCAAAGATAACAGACAACCTGTGGATACGTGCCGGCAGGCAGAAGTTCAGGTATGACAATGAAAAACTGCTGGGACAGAGCAACTGGGGTGATGTTGGCCTTTCCCATGATGCCGCACTGGTAAGGTTTGAACCCGGGGCGGTTAAAATTCACCTGGGAGCTGCCTATAACAATGACAAGAGCAAAAATTTTGAATCCGAATATGCACTGGATTTTTATAAAACGCTGGCATTCATGTGGATTTCGAAAGATATCGGGGATCATTTAACCGGATCGCTGATGGGTCTTGCAGACGGGCACCAGAAAGAAGGTTCGGCAACAAAAGTCTATCAGCGTTACACCTATGGCCTTTACCTTGCCACTGCAAATGACTCCAGCCTGTTTGAGGGGAAGGCCTCATTTTATAAACAGAATGGGAAAACCCAAAGTGGTGCTGCAATCAATGCCTTCAATGCCGAAGTTTCCGTTTCGTTTCACCCCCTGCCGGTCCTGACCCTTACAGGGGCCGTTGATTATTTTTCCGGGAATGATCTGCTGGATACGCTTGACCAGACCGAAAACGCTTTCGGATCCTTGTACAATACCGCTCACTCCATATTGGGGTATATGGATTACTTCACGACCATGCCCGATCATACCGACGGGGCCGGGTTAATTGACATATATCTCAGGGGAGACCTGGAATTGTCAGAAAGAATATCCCTGGAAGGCACACTTCATTATTTCAGCCTTTCGAACCGGTTACCCGACCCTGCCGTAACCGGTCTGGTCAAAGCCGATCCCTATCTCGGAACGGAAATTGACCTGCTGCTGAAGTTTCAGGTCACCAAAGAGCTGAATATCACCGGCGGGTATTGCACCATGGTTGGCTCACCAACCCTTGAATTGTTAAAAGGGGGTAATCATAAGAATTATGCAGACTGGGCATTCATAATGCTCACGTACAAGCCGGTGCTGTTTTCGAAATAGTAAACAAAGGTCCGCCGATACCAGCCGGCAGTCCGCAACATGACTGCCGGCCGGCAGATTGTCTTTGTTCTTGGTTCTTTTGTCTATTTACCCGGTAAGAGTATATTGAGAACTTAATTCACGGACAAAAGAATCTGGTTAAAAACACATCATCATTTTACAATCTTTTTTGTAACCACGTTGTGGTTCCTGTCGCTTAATTTAACCAGGTAAATGCCGGATTTAACAAAATTCAGGACAACGGAAACACGGTTCTCATTGACTGTTGAAGAATAAATTTGTTTTCCGGTCAGATCGATGATTTCAATTCTGGACAATTGGTCCATTTCAACAAACAACTGCTGTGTTGCATGATTCATGTATACAACGGAATGCGATAACTCCCTGTTTTTAAGGCCTGAAAGATTGCCTGTCAACCAGGCAACCTCATTCAGGAATATTTGTTTGCCTTCGTCGGTGTATTTATTGTATAAAAATAACTGGTTCCCGTCTCCGTCGACCGGACCGTCACAGTCTAAACCAAAGAAAGTCCTCATTCCGCCGGGTTCATCAACCGATTCCGGATAGTATTCATCTCCCGGTTCCCAGCGAACAAAGACAGGTCTCCCGTTGGCTGTTGCTTCCTTTGCCAGCACAATACCATTGCCTGCATCACTGGTTGCGATGGTATTATATGGCCCTATCCACCAGCCAATAGTACCCTCAATACCCGCAAATACAGGATCACCGGGTTCAAGGATTTCGGCATCCAAAACCTGATCCAGGGGAGTGCCATCAAAGGCTTCGCAATTCTCTGAATTGAACCAGTTCATCCTCGTGCTGCGCAATGCCCACATGTTGGCAGTCATGATAGGCGCTTCAATAGCATTCCATGCAGCTTTGTTAGGATCTTGAAAATTGCTACTGGCAACGGCCCGGGCAATATAAACCAGGTCAGCATTGTTCAGGGAGTCCAGTTCCACTTGTGTTGCGGAAGACAAGGCCCTGATCCGGAAAAGATTAACTGTATAGCCTGCTTCTTCAAACAGGGCTGCAGTGCGCAAATCAGGATTTTCGCCCGTGAGAGGGTCAATCCTAGCCGGATCATAGACCAATACTATTTCCGTCTGTGAGAATGATCTTCCTGAAAACAACAGTAATAGAAACAGGATAACCGAAGAGCATTTAAAGGAATTCAGGTTTTTCATAATCAATGAGTTTAAAGGTTTATAACTATAGGGTGACTAAAGATAGTAATACGCTGAAAACAGAACTATAAAATTTCAACCATTTTATTGAAAATTTGATACAACAACCACAACAACCACAACAACCACAACAACCACAACAACCACAACAACCACAACCCTCACAACCCTCACAACCCTCACAACCCTCACAACATTCATAATATCTTCCCCCATTTTCAAAAATTTGAACGTATTTTTGATCCGTCATGCAACCTCCGGAAAAATTGTTTGTCATTCATGCAGAAACTAAAAATCAAATTACCGGATTGCTGAGGTTTCTGACTGCGAATGACCAAAAAGAGTAAAAGAAAAATGTAAGACGTGGTGCCATCCTTCCAGGACATACACAAGGATATCATCGAACTGAGCAAAGCAGGGAATTCGCAGGCACAGTTTCAGCTTTACCAGCTTTATGCAAAGGCTATGTATAATATATGCTATCGGATAATGAACAACAGGGAGGAAGCGGAAGACATGCTGCAGGAATCATTCACTGAAGCTTTTATGAAGATGGATACCTTTCGCTTTGAATCGGCTTTTGGAGCGTGGCTGAAGCGCATTACCATCAATAAATGCATCAATGCCCTGAAAAAGAAGAAAGCTGAAATGGTTTACACCGATAATATCCCTGACAGCGGTGAGGAGGAACATGACTTAAATCCGGAAGGCCTTACTACCTTGCAGGTGCAGCAGGCTATGGAAGTTTTGCCGGAAGGCTACCGGATCGTTTTTTCACTTTTCCTTCTCGAAGGATATGACCATGGGGAGATAGGTCAGATTCTGGGCATATCGGAATCAACATCCAAATCACAATACTCGAGAGCCCGACAGAAGATTCAGGAAATCCTTATTCAGAAAGGCTATGGAAAACAGGTTTGAAGAATTTATCAGAAATAACAGGGAAGCATTTGATTCCCGTGAACCAGACCCGGCGCTGTGGAAAAAGATTGAAGCCGGTGTCAGACCACGGCGGGTTATCAACTGGAGGATAATTGCCAGCCGGGCTGCGGCCGTGTTGATCATCTTTGCCGCTTCCTATATGGTTCATGAAATCATTGACCGGGACAGATCTGAAATCACCGGCAGGAAGCCGCAAAAGCAGGGAAAAGAGATCGTTATACCGGAGCTGCAGGAGGCTGAGATATATTATTCGGGATTGCTCAGCGAGAAACTTGATGCCATCAGGCCTATCCTGGCCAATTGCCCGGGTATTGAAGAGGAGCTGAGTTTCGAAATGAACTCGCTTGACAGTTTATACAGCGATCTGAAAACAGATCTTAAAGACAATATTGCCAACCAGGATGTAGTTGAAGCCATCATCGAAAATTACAGGCTTCGCATTGCCATCCTTGAAGAATTGCTGATGGAACTTGATCCGGAGGAAGATATGTGTGTATCAAAAATCAATGACTATGAACTTTAAAAGGATCGTATATGGCATGCTTTTGTGCTGGTCAGGCCTGTCAGTGACTACAGGACAGGAATTCACCAACCAGATCGTAAGAGCTTATAAAATAAGCAATGAGACTTCTGTTGATATTTTGAACAAGTATGGCAAGATACATATCATGTCATGGGAAGTGGATTCAGTGAAATTCATTATTGATATAAAAATCAGAAATAAGGATGCTGCAAAGCTTCAGAAGATCAAGAACAATATCAGTTTTGAGTTTACGCCCACAACCCATTTTGTTATTGCAAAGACGAAGTTCGGCGAAGGATCCGATGATGCCTTTAAAGACCTGGTGGATCTGGCAGGCAGCTATTTCTCATCGCAGAATTCCATTACGATCGATTATACGGTAATGGTTCCTGCCTATTCAACCCTTAAGCTTGAAAATAAATTCGGTGATGTTTACCTCGATGACAGGGAGGGTAACCTTAATCTTACCTTATCCTACGGTGACTTTAAAGCGAATGCCCTGAACGGGCACTGCATTGTAAAACTGAGTTCGGGAGACGGGGAGATCAATTCATTGCGCAGTGGCCAGATAACCACATCCTATTCGAACCTTCATATTATTAGTACACAGAAGCTTACGCTGGAAAGCCGGTCGTCCAACATCACCATAGATCATATTGACGAGCTGACCCTGCGCTCAAGAAGGGATAAATTAATCCTTCCCGGTGTCAGGGTCATGAAAGGAGACAGCTATTTTTCCGAGTTTTCGGTACTGGGATTGCAGGAAGAACTGGATTACATCTTCCGGTATGGCAGTCTTACCATCGATAACATTGAAAAAGGATTTTCGACCATCAATATACAGTCGGAATACACCGATCTGCGATTGTCCTTTGTTAAAGGAGCTGCTTACGATATTGAGATCACCCATCACCAGGATGCATTGCTCACCTATCCGAGATCCATAGGTACACTAGAGGCTAAGGTCCTGAATGCTGCAGAAAAGCAAAAGCTTACCTATGGCAGGCTCGGCTCAGCCCAGTCTGACTCCAGGGTTACCATTTCGGCCACAAAAAAGTGCATTATCAGCATCATTCAGAAATAGGTGCAACCTTGTGAATTATTTGTTGTCATTCGAATAAATGTAAAACCATCTAAAAAATATACAATCATGAAAAACCTGCTTTATATTTTATCCATTGCCTTATTACCGTTTATTCTTTCCTCCTGTGAAGGCATCTGGCCAAACTGTCTGGACGGGAACGGAGTGGTTATCACCCAGGAAAGGGAGGTGGGATCTTTTGACAGGATCGAATCAGACGGCGATTTTCAGGTTAATGTATATCCGGGCAACGAAACTTTTGTTGAGGTCGAGGCCGATGAGAACCTGATGGGTCATATCGTGACCCGCGTATACAAGGATGAACTCATCATTGAAACCCGGCATCGTGATTGTCTGCGACCTTCCGGCCATATAAGGGTTACGGTGATCACGCCCGAACTTAGCAGTCTTGAACTGGACGGTTCCGGCAAGATATGGTGTGACAGCCTGGTTACCGGCAATTTTAAGGCCGACCTTGACGGATCAGGGACCATTCAATGTGTATATCTGGAGGCGGCAAACCTGAATGCTGAAATTTCAGGATCGGGAACCATGAGGGTGAATGGTTATTTTGACGATATCCGCGCACGAATTGACGGTTCGGGCGAAATAGTCCTTTCAGGGGAAACCGTTGGTACCGATTACCGGGTTACAGGGTCAGGTATTATCTCAGGCAATAACATGCTCACCAGCACCTGCTATGTTGACATCTCCGGCTCCGGCTCCATATCCACCTGGGTGACCGACCTGCTGGACGTTGAAATATCAGGCAGCGGCAACGTTTATTATTACGGAGAGCCTCCGGTGGTAAATACACATATTACCGGTTCCGGTCAGGTCATTAAAAAGTATCATAACTAAAAACCCTTCAAAATGAGAGTTTCAGCCCTTGCACTCATACTCCTGCTTTCCTTACAGCTTAAAGGACAACACTATACAAGAGATGCGGGAGTGAGAGGCGGAATGTTACCTTCGGTTTGTTACAGGCAATATAACAATGACTTCCAATATTCCGAGGTCATGTTAAGCCTCTCGAGAAATGCAGTGCGCGTGACTTTCCTCAGGGAATACGCGCAGCCTGCCCTGCAGGAATTCTCAGAGAACCTTTTGTTTGTCTATGGTTACGGAGCTCATTCAGGCTTAAGCCGAATGGACCACTACCGTATGCTGAACCGCACCTATTTTTATAATGATTACCGTTTTTCCCCGGTGTTCGGCATTGACGGATATCTCGGCCTTGAGTACAGGTTCCCCGAATTTCCTTTTTTTATAGGTCTTGACATAAAGCCCTTTTTTGAATTTTCTACTACGCAGTTCTTTAGCCTATGGCTCAATGATATGGCTTTTGTCCTGAAATTGAAATTCTGATCAAAAAACAATAATATCCACTACCATGAAAAAAATTCTTTTAATAAATCTTATGTTGCTGTCGGGTTTCCTTGCATTTGCCCAGGTTGATGAAGGAATGCAGGAAGAAGTCAGGCAGGATGAAATCAGAACCCTGTTCCATAAAGGCAGGGGCGGATCCATTGGCGGTTATGGCGAACTATCTATGCTGTATAACCAGATCGATAACCGTGATGCTTTTGTCTTTGGCGCCCGCGCCGGAGTGCTGATGGGGCATATTATGACGATCGGCATATGTGGCTCAGGCTTTTTCAATGATTCGAGGTATTATGATGGAATTACCGAAAAGGTGTCCATTGCCGGTGGTTATGGCGGACTATTTTTTGAACCGATCATTTTCCCGAAATTCCCTGTTCATGTTACTGTGCCGGTTACCGTTGGGGTCGGCGGGGTAGCATTTGCCAGGATGTATGACTATGACGAGTTTGATGATTTTTATCCCGAAGAATCAGACGCCTACCTGGTGGTTGAGCCCGGCATCGAAATAGAACTGAACATCACCAAGTTCTTTAGGTTTTCTGTCGGAGGATACTATCGCTATACAACCGATGTGGACCTGATGATTGGCAGCCAGGCCGCACCGACAGACCTGCTTCGCGGATTCTCCGGCGGCATTAACTTCAAATTCGGAAAGTTCTGAAATCCAGTTTAATTATACACTCGTCGGCATCGGAATGAATCAATCCGTTACGAAAAGCTCTCTTTGATCATGCTTCCTGAAACCCCGTTCTTGGAAACGGGGTTTATTTTTTTTATATCATCCTCTGCGAACAGTAAAGCGATTATTTTTGTTATATATTTCATGTTTGAAAGTTAAACGGATGCGAAAATCTGCCTTAATGGCCCTGTTTGTATTATGGAACCTCTTTTCATTCGCGCAGGAAAGACACACCATCAGCGGTTATGTCTCCGATGAGAACGGGGAAATGCTGATCGGGGTCAACATCTATGTTCCCAATACCACCCATGGAGCGGTATCCAATACCTATGGCTTCTTTTCGCTTACCCTGCCCGGGGCAAACTATACCCTGGTCTGTTCTTTTATAGGATATGAAACCTGCGAAGTTCCTGTTAACCTCGACAGAAATATCAGGCTTAATGTGACCCTGAAGCCCGAAAGTCGTGAAATTCAGGAGGTTCAAATAACCGCGGAAAGGAAAGACAAAAATATCCAGGAGATCGGCATGGGCAATGTCACCCTCCAGGCAAAGACTATCAAAAAGATACCCAACCTGATGGGCGAAACGGATATCATTAAATCCATCCAGCTGTTGCCGGGGGTGCAGACCAGCGTGGAGGGATCCAGCGGTTTCTATGTCAGGGGCGGCAATGCCGACCAGAACCTGGTGCTGCTCGACGGGGCTACCGTCTATAATCCTT